>JAAYJJ010000153.1 GCA_012522985.1 Aliarcobacter butzleri | reverse complement strand
GAAAAAAAGAGATATTAGAAGTCTTTGGATTGTTAGAATTAATGCTGCTTGTAGGCTAAATGATATAAATTATTCAAGATTTATGAATGGTTTAAGAGTAGCTGGAATAGAGTTAGATAGAAAAATATTAGCTGATATGGCTATGAATGATGCTGCTGCATTTACAACTTTGGTAGAGCAATCAAAAAAAGCATTAGCATAATTGTATAGAGTTTAACTTACTTTTACAAGACTCAAACCTTGGTTTGAGTCTTTTTTATTTCTTTTTAAAAAGCTTAACAATACCCCTTGGTATCCAAACAATCAAATATATAACTAATGTAAAAACTATAGGATGAACCATTCCTATACCATAAGCTCCAGCATGAGGTAAGCTTAAAAGGTGTTCTACAGGATGAGAAAACCACTCTTTATGGTGCATACCAAGTGTTGCAATCAAAAAAATAATCCCAAATACAATCAATTCTTTTTTCAATATTTAATCCTTATATGTTGATAATAAAAAAGCCCCAAGTTATCTAAACTTGAGGCTTTGATTATACAATAAAGTCTATAAAAGTAGATTAAGCTCTACCAGAAAGCATACCATATATAGTCATTGGTTTTAGCATATAAGCTTTTAATAACCACATTGTCCATCTTTCTTGAGATGGATCTAGAGGGAATGATGGAGCTGGAACTGCACCTGGACCATCTGGGTTCCATTTGAACTCAGCCATCATAACAGTACCAATATTTGTAATCAATGGACAAACAGTATATCCATCGTATTTAGCACTCATCTCTTTACCTTCCATTGTAGATATAAGGTTTTGAGCAAGTACATTGTATTGTTTTCTTGCACTTCCACCTGTTTTACCTAGAGGAACAGCAGCAACATCACCCAATGCAAATACATTTGGATATTTAACGTGTTGTAGAGTCTCTTTAGTTACAGGTACCCATCCTTGAGATGAACCAATTGGAGAATTTGCTATCTCTTTTGGAGCTTTTTGTGGTGGGATAAAGTGACAGAAATCATATTCAACTCTTACAGTATCAAATTTTCTTATCTCTTCTTCTATACCTAAATCTTCATCAAATACTTTTTCCATCCAGTGTTTTTCAAATATAGCAACTCTATTTTCAGGCTCTAATCCTACAAATTTATGGTTATAATTAACAGCTACATTTCTTTCTTTCATTTGATTAGAAATAGCGTCATGATAGATATCAACACCAAATAGTTTACCACCATTTGTATAGAAAGATAGATCAGCATTTGCTCTAGCACCAGCTTCTACTAATCTTGCATTTGTTAGGTTTGTCATTTTCTTTTGAGCACCACCACATTTAAATGCTGTATGTGGCTCAGGGAATATACATTTTACTTTTTTACCAGATTTTGCATCAGCGATAACTTTTTGCATCTCTTGCCAAGTGTCCACTGCACCATCAGCAAAGTATATAGAACATAGTCCATTTTTACCTAGTATTTTTTGAGCTCTTTGTGCATCACTTTTATTTAAAGAATAAACATCACCTACTGATTCTAGTCCTTTAATAGCTCCAAAATCAAGTACAAGTCCAGCAGCAACAACTAAATAATCATAAGAGATACTTTGTCCACCAGCAGTTTTTACACTATTGTTTTCTGGGTCAAACTCTACAGCTTTATCTTGAATCCAATTTACACCTTTTGGCATAAAATCTTTTGTTTGATACATAATATCTGATTTTTTCCATATTCCAGAAGCTACCAATGTTTGCCCAGGTTGGTATGAAACAGACTCTGGATTTGGTTCTATTACTGTAATATCTGGATTAGATAGAGAGTTTCTTAGTTTTGCAGCAGTTGCAATACCAGATAAACCACCTCCAACTATTACAATTTTACCTTTTGCATCACTAGCATGTGCAACAGTTGCAGCACTTGCAGTTGATGAACCCATCATTAGTGCAGCAGAACCTACACCAGCCATTTTTAGGGCGTCTCTTCTAGAGATACCTTCTTTTTTGATTTGAGCTTCGATTGCTTCAAAAACTTGGTTAAACTCTTTTTTGCTTGTCATCGCTTAATCCTTTCTAAAATTGATTTCGTAAAAAAACTTATGGTAAGCTTAGCATAACTCACATAATATTTTACTTAAAAACTAAAAAAAATATGTAATAAGTATTATTAGTGTAACTTATATTAGCTTTAAACATGACTCATAGTCATAAGGTTCATTAATATTGATAAATTCATCATTTGAAGGGAAATTAATATATTTTGTATTTGATATTTTTAATAAATAATTAACTTTATGTATATCATTGTTTTGTAGATTAGTTATATTGTTATAAAGATTATATGTGAAAAATCCGCATAAATTATGAATTTTTTCTTCTGTTTTTGCAACACAAGCATCACTATCAAAAGAGTTTAAAAAAAGCTCTTTTATGGTTGGGATTGTTACTAAAGGAGTATCTACTGTTATGATAAAAATCTTTTCTTCTTTAAGAGTATCAAAAATTGATTTTAAAGCGATCATTGGTGAATAGATTTCGTTATTATCATAGATAATCTTTGTATCAAAATCAAACTTATCTATCTTAGAAGAGATATAAACATCTTTAAAATAGGGTTTTAATTTACTATATTGATACTCTATCATTGTATTATATTTACCAAATGGTAGTAAAGATTTGTCTTTGCCCATTCTAGAGCTTTTGCCACCACACAATATAACACAAACTACATCTTTTAAACCTTTGTAGTCTGTGTTAATATGTTGTTTTTGCAAGATTATAAACTATTTGGATCAGTAATATATCCACTTATTGCACTAGCAGCTGCTACAGCAGAGTTGCTAAGATATACCTTAGAGCTTCTACTTCCCATTCTACCTACAAAGTTTCTATTTGTTGTTGAAATACATACTTCATTATCACCTAAAATCCCCATATATCCACCTAGACAAGCACCACATGTTGGGTTGCTTATAACTGCTCCAGCATCTACTAAAATATCAACATATCCTAGTTTTGTAGCCTCTCTTAGGATTTGTTGAGTTCCAGGGGTAACTATCATTCTTACATGTTGTGCTAGTTTTTTACCATCTAAAATCTGCGCTGCTACTTTAAGATCGCTCAATCTTCCATTTGTACAGCTTCCTATAAAAACTTGATCTACTTTGATATTATCAGCTACTGCTTGAGATATAGAGTGTCCATTTTCTGGTAGATATGGATAAGCTACTACAGGCTCTAAAGCTGCAACATCAATCTCTATAATTTTAGAGTATTTTGCATCTTCATCACTATAGTGAATCTTTGGAGTATCTCTTAGGTTTTTGTTTTTTAAAAACTCTTCAGTTATACTATCATATGCAACTATTCCAGATTTGGCTCCAGCTTCAATAGCCATATTACAAAGAGAAAATCTATCATCCATAGATAAGTGGCTTATAGTATCACCAGTAAACTCTAAAGTTTGATATAAAGCACCATCTACACCAATAAGTCTAATAATCTCTAAAATTAGATCTTTTCCAGTTACATATTTGCTAGGTTTACCTTTAAATACTACTTTTATAGATTCTGGTACTTTAAACCAGTTGGTACCAGTAACCATAGCAAAAGCTAGATCTGTACTTCCCATACCAGTACTAAAAGCACCCAAAGCCCCGTGTGTACAGGTGTGACTATCAGCACCTATGATGACATCACCAGGGATTACAAGCCCTTTTTCAGGTAAAAGTGCATGTTCTATACCCATATCTTTTTCATCAAAAAAGTGTTTCATATTGTGTTTTGCTGCAAAATCTCTACTTATTCTAGCTTGATTTGCACTTGCTATATCTTTTGCTGGGATAAAGTGATCTAAAACTATACAAAATCCATCAGGATTTGCTAGTTTAGTAGCACCACTTTCTTCAAAAGCACGAATAGATATAGGAGTAGTTATATCATTACCTATAACCATATCTATTTTACACTTTATAATCTCACCAGCATATACTTTTTTGCCAACATGTTCACTAAATATTTTTTCTGTTATCGTTTGTCCCATTTTAATACCTATAAATTATAATATTGTCAATTTTATCTAAAAAAAGCTTATTAGTCACTTTCTATTAATCTATCCATTACAAATTTCTCAAGCTCTTTTTTTTGAATATCAAGCTTAAGAGCCTCTTCATATATAGTAGATACTTTATATCTATACTCATAATAATCAAAATAAGGAAAATGTGTTTTCCAAGCTGAGATTATCCTTTTTTGTGCATATTCATCTATTAACCACTCCTTATATATAGCAAAAGTAGCAAAAAATATAGCTGTGAAAATAATAGCAAATATAACAGATAAATGACAATCCATAATTGCTAAAGCTGGATGAAATATAAGAACTGGTATAAAAATAATCAAATGCCAAAGTAGTATAAAAACTATATATGTAGCACTAAGCCTCCTGACTTTCTCACTTTTTTAAATCTAATTTCTAAAATCCCATATTTACGGGATTTGTAAGGGGTCTAAACTGTAAATCAGGGTGTCTCAAGCAGTAAATTGATAAAATATCAATATGTTT
>JAAYJJ010000152.1 GCA_012522985.1 Aliarcobacter butzleri | reverse complement strand
TATCAGCTTTTATAGAAGCTAGTCTTTCTATAAGTCATGGTATCAAATCAAAAGAGCTAGTTAGTGGTAAAAAACAGATACTACAAGGACTTTTTAGTGTAAATGGAGTTGATTTTAAAGCACTAGCTCTTGCTATAGATGAGGAGTTTGAAAGATCATAGGAGATCTTTTGATTTTGAAATTATATGGATATTATGTCCCCAAGGTATATAAAAAATCTTCTCTATTTTATCGTTTTGTAATTGGGCAACAAGCTGTTGCCCAAATGAATAAAATTGATACCACATTCTCATATATTTTAGATTTCTTACTGAAAAACCTTGTAAATCAGGGAACTCTAGTTTTAAATCACTACTGATATTTTCTAGGATTTTATCTCCCCACATTGAAACTTTTTGTTTTTCTACAATCATAAAACCAATATCCCAATAAAGCTTTCTAAATAAAACATTATATGACTTAACTATCTTAAACTCAATGAAACTCTTTGTTTATCCAAATCAACACTTAAAACCTTTAGATTTTTAAGTTGTTGGTTGATACTTAGTAGATCTGATGGATGAGAAATTCTTTGTTTACTAATTTGTGAGATATGTAAAAGTGCATCATTTTTGAGTCCTATATCTACAAAAGCACCAAAATCCGTGATATTTCTTACTACACCACTTAGTATAAAGCCCTCTTTTAAATCTTCAATTTTTGTGATATCCTTTGAAAACTCTACTTCATTTAGTTCACTTCTTATATCAAGTCCAGGTTTTTTAAGCTCATATATAATATCTTGCAAAAGCAAAGGCAAACATCCCAAATCTTTGGCAATAGAGTCTATTTGCTCCTTTTTTATACTATTTATATCATATTTTTGTTCTAAAAGTTTTACTATATCGTAGTTATCAGGATGGATTCCAGTGTTATCAAGTATGCTATTACCTTCTTTGATACGCAAAAATCCAACACTTTGTTCATATGTTTTTTCTCCTATTCCCTTGACATCTAAAAGCTCTTTTTTTGTTTTGAATTTTTTGATTTTATTTCTATGTTTGATGATGTTTTTTGCTAAATTTTCACTAATACCTGATACAAAAGAGAGTAGTTTATATGAAGCTGAATTTATATCAACTCCTACTTTGTTTACCAAATCTATAGTTACATTTTCAAGTTTTTGTGATAGATCTTTTTGGTTTACATCGTGCTGATATTGTCCAATACCTAGTGATTTTGGATCTATTTTGACTAAAGTAGCCATAGGATCTCTTAGTCTTGCAGCTATGGAGATAGCCCCTCTTATAGTTACATCAAGATCTGGATATTCATCACTTGCTATTTTGGATGCAGAATATACACTAGCTCCTGTTTCACTAACTACAGCATATTTGATATCAAGATTATGTTTTTCTATAAGATTTGAGATAAATTCCGCTGTTTCTTGTGATGCAGTTGCATTGCCTATAGCAATAGAGCTAATATTGTATTTTTTAATAAGATCTAGTATAGTTTTTGAAGCACTTTCTAAATCTTCTTTTGGTTTGGTAGGATATATTACTCCACTTTGCAAAAACTCACCATTTTCATCAATAACTGCTAGTTTACACCCACTAATATACCCAGGGTCAATACCTAAAATCACTTGATTTACAAGTGGAGGAGCTAATAAAAGCTCTTTTAGGTTTTTACCAAAAAGATCTATTGCCTCACGGGAAGCTTTTTGTTCAAGATTTGATAAAGCTTCTCTTTTAAGCGATGGTAACAAAAGTCTTTTTAAGCCATCTTTATATGCTTCAAAAACTATCACCCAAGAGCTTTGTGCATATGAGGGGATTTTGTATTTTTTGATATTTTCTAGTATATGCTCTTCATCTATTTCTATTTTAATACTCAATTGTTTTTGTTGTACGGCTCTATTTATAGCTAAAAACCTATATGATTTGATATATTTTAGTTTTTCTTGTATATCTGCATAGAGTGTATAGAGTCCTTTTTCATCAAATGTTTTTGTTTTTTTTGTTTCCAAAATACCGTGGTTTGCTATGATATTTCTTATAGCTTCTTTTGTTCTTATATCATCACTATATCTTTGGGCTATGATATCACTAGCACCATTGATAGCATCTTCAATAGTTAAAATATTTTGGTTTAAAAACTCTTTTGCTTTTTGTTCTACTTCATCTATGTTATATTTCATAGATTGGATAATATTTGCCAAAGGCTCAAGACCATAAGCTATGGCATTTGTAGTTCTTGAAGATTTTTTTTCTTTATAAGGAGCATAAATATCTTCTAAAGCTTGTAATGAACTAGCTTCATCTATATCTTTGCTTATTTGTTTATCTAAGAAATTTCTCTCATTTAAGATAGATTTTATCTCCTCTTTTCTTGCCAGAAGTCTTAAAGAATAATTATAAATCTCTTCAAACTTCCTCAAATCTTCATCTTTTGCATTTCCTGTAAAGTCTTTTCTATATCTAGCGATAAAAGGGATAGTACACCCTTCTTCTAAAAATCTCAAAATATTTATAATATGCTCTTTTGAAATATCTATTTTTTGTTCTAATATATCTATTAAATTTTTTTGCAATACAAACTCCTTGTAAAATGACTTATATTATAGTACAATTTGGTTTTAAAAAAGGATATACCATAATAACACTAGACAAATCAACAAAAGAGCTTTTTAGTATCTTTTGTAAGCAAAACAATTTTACAGATATGCCAAGAGCTATAGAGTACTTTACTGTTTTTGGCGGTATTGATATAGACATAGATACCACAAAACCTCTACTTGAGTTAATAGAAAAACATATTTTAAAAGAGTACAATAGCTTAAGAAATGAAGTAAACTATCTAACAGGTGGATATAGCGTAGATCATGCGGTACTTAGCGGTATAGCCCTAGGAGATAGAAAAACTACAAATGCTTTTAAAAGAGCCTATGTAAGCTTTGAAGAGGGGATGAAGTGTGTGGAGAGCCTTTGTGAAAAAGGAATTATAGAGATAGAATCATCTCAACACTTTATGGCAAACAAAAGAGGTGATAGCAAAATAGCTAAAAAATTACTTTTTACTAACCCTTTTATGAGGTTTTGGTTTGCTTTTGTTTCACCTATTTACAAAGGGATAAAAGAAGGTCAATTTGATGAGTTTTATAGCAAGTTTACAGGTCGCAAGGCTGATTTTAGTGATTTTATTTTTGAAGAGTTAGCTTTATCTTATCTAGAAGAGGTATTTGAAGATGACCATATCAAGCAAATTGGAAGTTATTGGGATGACAAAGTTCAAATCACACCAATAGCTAAAACAACTTTGGGTAAAGTAATAGTAGGATATTGTAAATATGCTGATAGTAAGATGAAAAAAAGTGAACTAAACACACTTTTACAAAACTGTAAAAACAGTGATATAGTACCTGATATAGTAACACTTTTTGTAAAAAACGGATATAGCTCTGAGCTAAAAAGCCTTAAAAGTGAAAATCTAAGACTTTTTACCGCTAAGAGTTTTAAGGGATTAGTGGATTTGTAAATTTTTAACAAATATTGAATATTTTTAATACCATTTGGATACTAAATTACTTTTTAGTATCCAACTAGTTAAGAAAGATTAAGAATCTTTCTTAACATCACACCCATCATCTTTACCGCAAGTGTTGATTTTGAGTGGTAAATAAAGTGGACACCATCTTATAATCCCCGTTGCTAAAGGAACAATACCTATAATACCAAGCCAACTACCACTTATTATGCCTAGGAGTATGATTACCACACCTATTACTATTCTTGCAATTTTGTCGATTTTACCTATATTTTTCGTCATTTGTTGCCTCCTTTAAAATAGCTGATATTATTATAACATAAAATAAGTATTCCTTATGCAAAAAAACAAAAACTATCAATAAAATTCAATTTTTATAAACTATATTTAAGTGTAGTTATTAAATCAATTTACAATATTTTGACTATAATATATATTTGAATATTGTTTATTGTAAAAATTATGCTATAATTACTAATAATAAAGTTTGAGTATATTTTTTAAGGTTAATAAATGGCTAAAGTAGTAAAACTAAGTGAAAAACCAACTTCACAAACTATTGCTTCTATGCAAGAGTTAGGTAAACATATAAAATATCAAAGAACAAAGCTAGGACTTACAAGAGAAAATACAGCTAGTATATGTGGTATCAATCATCAAACTTTAGCAAATATTGAAAATGGAAATGATTTATGCAGTGCTGGAAATCTGTTTTATGTAGCAAAAATGCTAGGAATTAAATTAAATGTAAAGATAGAAGATGAATAATAGTTATAAATTAAATATATATTTTAATAGCTTGTTTGTTGGAGTATTAAAATATGATATTAATACAGAAGTATTTGATTTAGAATACTCCAAGATGTGGCAAGAAACTAGTTTTCCAATATCTCCTAAGTTAGATTTTAGTAAAAACTATACAAGTAAAGATATAAAAAATTATATAGAAAACCTTTTTCCTGAAGGTGATGGTTTGGATACTTTTATTCAATATATTCAAATTAGTAAAAGTAATAAATTTTCACTCCTAAAAGCAATAGGAAATGAAACATCTGGTGCTTTATCCTTTATTTCCAATGATATAAAAGATATTAAAACTACTTTTAGAGAGATACCACTTGAAGAGTTAAAAGCAAGAGTAAAAAATAGAGACAAAACTCCTATATTTATTTGGGACAATAAACCAAGACTTAGTGTTGCAGGAGTTCAAGAAAAGTTGCCTATTTGTAAAATAAATGATATTTATGGTTTAGCTGATGGAGATTTGGCTTCAACTCATATTTTAAAGTTTGAAAAATCAAACTACAATCTTGTCTTAAATGAATTTTTATCTCTACAATTAGCAAAAAGTGTTGGTTTAGATATCCCAAATATAGATATTTTAGAGTTTGATGATGAGCTGGTTTTAGAAGTAGAAAGATTTGATAGAAAATATATTTCAGATAGCAAAATAGAAAAACTACATATTATAGACTCTTGTCAAGCTTTGAGTTTATCACCATCATTTAAATATGAAAGAAATTTTGGGAGCCAAAGAGATGTAAAAGATATAAGACAAGGAGTTAGTTTTACAAAATTAAAAGAAATTTTACTTCAAACTAAAATACCAATTATTTCTATAAACAAAGTTTTAAAATGGACTATTTTTAACCTTATAATAGGCAATAGTGATGCCCATGGAAAAAACATCTCATTTTTTGTAGATAGTAGTGGCATATCAATTGCTCCTTTTTATGATATTTTAAATATTTTAATATATAAGGGGAAGTTTCATACAGAATTAGCAATGGCAATTGATGATGAATTTATTATTGAAAAAATAAGTGCTTACGATATTGCGACTTTTTGCTATGGGCTACAAACAACTCCACAAATAGCAAATAAAGAGTTTAAAAATATCTCTAAATTTATCTTAAAGACATTTGATGATAGCTCTTTGATAGAACGTTGTAAGAGGTATGATATTGATTTTATTAATTTATATATAAAAGATGTACAAAAAAGAATTGAATATTTACATAGGCATTTTGACAATGCAGTAAAAGTTAATAAAGAAGATATTACATAAAAACCTTATAGAACTCTTTTTGCTACTACAAATCTATCTTTAAAATATTTTTTATTGATGTCTTCTATAATAACTTTTTTTACTCCATATGAAG
>JAAYJJ010000151.1 GCA_012522985.1 Aliarcobacter butzleri | reverse complement strand
CTCATAGCTTGATTGATTGTTCTCTATTTCAATAAACTCTTGATTTTCTATTTTATTATAAATTGTCTCTAAAAAAGTTCTATAATTGTTTGTTAATAATAGAAAATCACTCTTTCTAAGAGCTGCCCATAAAAGCATTTGACATTCACTTTTTTGGATTACTATCTCATCAAACTCCATAGCCTTTAGCTCTTGCTCTTTGTTCTTTTGTTTTGTTTCTATTTTTGAAGCTACCATATAGAGTTTGTTTAACAATTCATCTATTTGCAAAGGTTTTTCTATATAACTAGTTGCACCCATTTGTATAATTTTTTGTAATTTTTCATAATCCCCATAAGCTGAAATAACTATTATTTCTTGATTTGGATTAATATCCAAAATCTTTTCAACCATAGATAATCCATCCAATCTTGGCATATTAATATCTGTTACAACTATATCAAAATAATCTCTATTTTTATTGCTTAAATATAGTTCATATGCTTCTAGCCCATCAACAGCAGTCTCTACATTTTTAAAGAGATCTTGCAACATAGAAGATGTTTTATCTCTTACATCAATATCATCTTCAACTAATAAAAGAGATAAGTTTTTTGTTTTTTCATATACTTCTTTAGCAGTCATAATCACTCCATAAATAAAAATTAAATACCTAAATAATATTATTTAACCAATATTCTATCTAAAATAATATTTAAAATCAATTTTATATTAATAAAAAAGATATTTTACAATAAGCCTTTATAAGCCATAAAGTATTATAATTACAAAATGAGAAGTTTCATAATTGCCCTTTTAGTATCCATAATACTACATCTTATAATACTTTTTTTACACTTTGAACAAAAAAAGATAGAAGCTCCGCTTAAACAAAGCCCAAAAACTTCATCTATTAAATATGTAAAACTTGCTCCTAAAAAACCAACTATAGACTCTTTGGAACTTGTTGAAAGCAAAATCCAAAAACCAAAACAAGAAACAAAAAATCTTGAACAAGAAGCTATAAAAAAAGAGTTTTTAACTCCTCCTAGCCCAATACCACCAATACCTAAAAAGAAAATAAAAACCATAGAAGTACCTACAAAAAAAGAAGAACATCAGCCAAAAGCAAAAGAGGATATATTACAAGAAAAGGTTAAACAAGCTAGTACTAGCTCTTTAGTAGGAGAGCTTAGTAAACCTAAAACAAGAACTATAGATGAGCTTACGCAAACATATCTTAACTTATACGGAGATGAATATTATAGTTTTAGTGATGAAACAAAAGAGTTCTTAAAAGAAAATCTATCAGATATAGGAAAAATAACTCAAAAATACCTTATGTATCCCTCTATTTCTATAAGAACAAAACAACAAGGACAAAATGTAGTAGAATTTTATCTTCACCCAAATGGAGATATAACAGATCTAAAACTTCTAAAAAGTTCTACCTATAGTGCACTTGATTCTAACTCTATTCATACTATAAAAGTAGCATATAAAGATTATCCAAAACCAAAAGAAGTTACAAAAATAAGGATTTTTGTACATTATAAGCTTTACTAATATAACCACTTAAGGCAAATATTAAGATTTATAGAGTATAATATTTACTTTATTCAAATCAAGGTGGATGTATGAGACACTTTTTAACATTAAGAGATTTTACAAAAGATGAGATTTTAGAGATACTTAATCTTGCTATACAGATCAAAAAAGAGACAAAAGCTGGTATCTTAAAAGAGTATATGCCAAAAAAAACATTAGGGATGATTTTTGAAAAGAGTAGTACTCGTACAAGAGTAAGCTTTGAAGTAGGTATTTATCAGCTAGGTGGTGTTGGGCTTTTTTTAAGTGCAAATGATATTCAACTAGGGCGTGGTGAACCTATGAAAGATACATCAAGAGTTGTTAGTCGTATGGTTGATATGGTTATGATTAGAACATTTTCTCAATCCAAGCTAGAAGAGTTTGCTGCTTTTTCAAATGTTCCAGTTATCAACGGGCTAACAGATGAGTATCATCCTGTTCAGCTTATGACTGATTATATGACTTTGATGGAGCATAATCTTTGTGATAATCTTAAAGTAGCTTATATTGGTGATGGAAACAATATGACTCATTCTTGGCTTATTTTAGCAGCTAAGCTTGGATTTGAGCTTAGAGTTGCAACCCCAAAGGGATATGAAGTTGATAGTGAGATATTGGAATATGCACTAAGTGAAGCACAAAAAAGTGGAGCAAAAATAATCATTACAAATGATCCAAAAGAGGCTATTAGTGGTGCTACAGTTGCTACAACTGATACATGGATCTCTATGGGACAAGAAGATAAAAGTGAACAAAAGCTCAAAGACTTTCAAGGCTTTATAGTGGATAAGAATCTTATCTCTTTAGCTAATAAAAATTGTAAATTCTTACACTGTTTACCTGCATATAGAGGCTTTGAAGTAAGCGAAGATGTACTAGAAGGTGAAGATTCTTTAGTTTTTGATGAAGCAGAAAACAGACTTCATGCCCAAAAAGGTATTATGGTATGGTTAGATAGAAAAAGGAGTATCAACAAATGATAGATTTTACAAAGTTTGAAAAATACTCAAAAGCTGGACCAAGATATACAAGCTACCCAACTGCTCCAGAGTTTAAAGAGAGTTTTGGAGAAAAAGAGCTTATAGAAAAATATAAAAGTGCTGATTCTTCTAAACCATTATCACTTTATATACATATACCTTTTTGTAGAAGTGCTTGTTATTTTTGTGGGTGTAATGTAGTCTTTACTAGTAAAGAAGATAAAAAAACTAGATATATTGACTATTTAGAACAAGAACTTAAACTAATCTCAAAATATCTTGATACTAGTAGAAAAGTTACACAAATGCACTTTGGCGGTGGTACTCCTACATTTTTAAGTCCGCAAGACCTAAAAAGAGTTATAGATCTTGTAAAATCAACATTTACAAACTTTGCTAGTGATGCAGAAATAAGCTGTGAAGTAGATCCAAGGTTTTTTACAAAAGAGCATATGGATGTACTAAAAAATGGTGGAACCAATAGGCTAAGCTTTGGTGTACAAGATCTAGACCCAAAAGTCCAAGCAGAAATCCATAGAATTCAACCTTTTGAGCTTACTAAAAATGTTATGCAAATAGCAAGGGATGCGGGGATAAACTCTATTAATATAGACTTAATATATGGATTACCATATCAAACAAAAGAGAGCTTTTTACAAGCTCTAAATCAAATAATAACCCTAGAACCAAATAGACTAGCTGTATTTAACTATGCTCATGTACCATGGATGAAAAAAACCATGAGAAAATTTGATGAGAGTACTTTTTCGCCACCTAGTACAAAACTAGAGATTCTAAAAGATACTATTGAGTTTTTTACAAGTCATGGATACAAGATGGTAGGTATGGATCACTTTGCAAAGCCAGATGATGAGCTGTTTTTAGCTATCCAAAAAGGTGAACTTCATAGAAACTTCCAAGGATATACCACTAAAGGTGGAGCAGACTTAATAGGTATAGGACTTACTAGTATTGGTGATGGTGAAGACTATTATGCCCAAAACTACAAAGAAATGGATGCTTATGAAGCTGCTATTGATAGTGGAAGATTACCTGTATTTAAAGGCTATCAGTTAAGCCTTGATGATAAAATAAGACAATTTGTAATTATGGAGATGATGAGTAACTTTGCTCTTAATATCAAAAGAGTTGAAAATAAGTTTAATATCAACTTTAAAGAGTACTTTAAAGATGATCTTCCTCTTTTAGATGAGTTTATTGAGGCTGAGCTTGTAACTATAAGTGATGATAAAATAAGTGTAAGTCAAACAGGAACTATGCTTATAAGAAATATTGTGATGCCTTTTGATGCTTACTTGAAAAAGGTACCAGAAAGCAATAGGAGATTTAGCAAAACTATATAGCCAAAATCTCTTTGGCTTTTTGCACTACTAGTTCCTCATCTATCTCTTGTATAGAAAAATCATTTTTATCTAACTTATAGTGATCTACAATAGAGGGTGATTTAAGGACTATATTTATATCTGTTTGATAAGCTTGTTCTATAGGTGTAGGACCAAAAAGCATAATAGAAGCTCTATTTAACCCCCATGCCATATGAGTTGGTCCTGTATCATTTCCTATTACTAAATCTACTTGACTTAATAGTGCTTTTAGCTCATCAAAGCTTAGTTTTGGTGCAATAATAACATTTTTTGCTATATCTTGAATATCATTTGCTATTTTTAGCTCTTCTTCATTACCCCATACAATTATAGAGTTAGTATCAAGTCTATCTATAATATAAGCATATTTTTGCCAAGGATAGTTTTTGCTCTTCCAAGAAGAACCTACAACAAAAACAATATTCTTTTTATTTTTTTTCAAAAAAGGAAATAGATGTTTATCAAAAAACAAAAATGCCTTTTTATCCAATATATCTTTCTTATTTATCTCAAATCCCAAAGCCTTTGAGACTAAAAAACAGTTTCTATAAATCTTATTTTCTCTATATGAAATATCTATTTTTTTATTATAAAAATAACTAGCTAAGCTCTCTCTAATGCTTTTTTTATCAAAACCCACAATTTGACTACCAACTATATGTCCCCCTATTATTTTGGCAACTATAGCTGATTTGATAAGTCCTTGAGCATCTATAACGATATCATAATTATTTTTTGCTATAGATTTTAGCTTTTTGATCTCTACAAAAAGATTTAAAAATGATTTTTTAATCGACTTTAGATTAATCTTATGGATTTTATCAATATTTGGATTATTTTGTAAAACTCCAGCTAAAGACTCCTCTACTATCCAATCAATCTTAGCATTATGATAATGTTTTTTGATAAATTGCAAAACTATCATGG
>JAAYJJ010000020.1 GCA_012522985.1 Aliarcobacter butzleri | reverse complement strand
TCACCTCATAAAGTAATATCAATATGGTCCAGCGCTGATTTTGATAAATCACGCATAAACAACAAAATGGAGCTGGTGAAGGGACTTGAACCCCCGACCTGCTGATTACAAATCAGCTGCTCTACCAACTGAGCTACACCAGCTTGTTACTTAAAGACTTTTAAAAACAGTTGCTGTCTAAAAAAGTGTCGAAATTGTACTAAAAAAAAAATCTTTTGTCAAGGCTTTTTTGATAAAAATTGTATTTTTTTGCAAATTTCTTATAAAATATGCAAATTTAGCCCTTCATCTACTACAAAAACTATATTTTTCTCCTCTAAAAGAGAGATTATTTGACTTAACTCTTGAATAACCAACGATGAAGAAACTCTTTTATCTTTAACTATAAAGCTTTTTTCTTCTTGTCTATATATAGATAAAAAATCAAAAAGTCCTTTTTGACTTACAATACTACTGCTCATTTATCTCTATTCTATATCCATTGCCTGAATGGTTTAATATCTTAAGGCATTTTGCTTTTTTTCTTATCTTACTTACAAGTTGTCTTACATACCCTTGCCCAACATTTTCACCCCAGATATAACGCTCAGCCTCTTCATTGGATACTGTTATACCAAAGTTCATAACAAGTATATGCAAAAGTAGTGTCTCTTTTTGAGTTAAGTCTATTATTTTACCCTCTAAAATAAGAAGTTTAGATTTAGTATCATAAATACACTCTTTTGCTAACTCTATTTTTGTATCTGGTTTATTTGATAAGATTAAAGAGACTTTAGCCAAAAGCTCTTTTACATGAAAAGGTTTTTTAATATAATCCATACATCCTAAATCATAAGCTTTTAAGATAGTGTCTATATTGTCCTCTGCACTTATAACTATAATATTTGCTTCATTAGATATTGTTTTGATTTTTTTTGCTATATCAAATCCATTTACATTTGGTAGTGATAGATCTATAATATATAAATCACACTTTTCATCAATAGATTGTAATGCTCTTGCACCATCAGCGAAGGTATTTACTTTATATCCTCTTGTAATCAATACATCATAAATCAATGTATTTAAATATATATCATCTTCTATAAGAACTATTTTCATCCCTACCCCTATATATAATAGTTGTCTCTTTAATTATAGTACAATAAATGTATAAAATGTGTAACTTTTATAGATTTTATACTTAATACTAACTTAAAAATAGTCTAAAAATGATTTTACCTACTATTTATTGAGATTATCTTATAATATCAGTAGAAAATTTAACAATTTAGGACTATTATGAAAAAAGTTGAGTTACTCTCACCTGCTGGTAATTTGGAGAAGTTAAAGATAGCATTAAATTATGGGGCTGATGCTGTTTATGGAGGGGTTAGCCATTTTAGTTTAAGAATAAGAAGTGGAAAAGAGTTTGATTTTGACTCCTTTAAAGAAGGGATTGATTATGCTCATAGTTTGGGCAAAAAAGTATATGCTACAATAAATGGATTTCCTTTTAACTCACAAATAGAGCTTTTAAAGACTCATATCCAAAAAATAGCTGCTCTAAATCCTGATGGGATCATAGTTGCTACCCCAGGAGTTGTAAGATTATGTAATGAAATAGCACCACATATTCCTATACATCTATCAACTCAAGCAAATGTTATGAACTATATTGATGCACAAGTTTATTATGATATGGGTGTAAGAAGAATAATAGCAGCTAGAGAGATAAGTCTAAAAGATGTAGTAGAGATTAAAAAAAGATTACCAGATCTTGAAATAGAGATATTTGTACATGGATCTATGTGCTTTGCTTATAGTGGAAGATGTCTTATAAGTGCTGTACAAATGGGAAGAGTACCAAATAGAGGAAGTTGTGCAAATGATTGTAGGTTTGAATATGAGCTATATGTTGCAAACAAAGAGCATGGAACACTCTTTAGACTAGAAGAGCAAAGTGATGTGGGTACATATATATTTAATGCAAAAGATATGAACCTAGCTTCATATGTAGATGAGATCTTAGCTAGTGGAGCAGTTGATAGTATCAAAATAGAAGGGCGAACCAAATCACCATACTATGCAGCAGTTACGGCTAAAGCTTATAGATTGGCTATTGATGACTATTATAATGGTGTATTTGATAAAGATAAATATCAAAAAGAGCTACATACTACCAAAAATAGAGGTTTTACAGATGCTTATTTACTTCATCGTCCATATGAAAAGAGTGACACTCAAAACCATGATTATGCTATGAGTAAGGGAAGCTATGAAGTAAGTGGGCTAGTTATGGAAGATGAAGAGTATTTTATGTGCAAATATAAAACCTATCCAAATGAAAAAATAGAAGTTTTTACTCCAAAAGGGGCTAAACTTGATCTTTGTG
Organism: Aliarcobacter butzleri; assembly: GCA_012522985.1. Lineage (GTDB taxonomy): Bacteria > Campylobacterota > Campylobacteria > Campylobacterales > Arcobacteraceae > UBA6211. The sequence goes on along the minus strand of JAAYJJ010000020.1, from coordinate 7,259 downwards.
ACAATGAAATAGGAAAGATAGAGCTTATAGATGATATATACTATATAACGTTTAAGCAGATTATCACTAAAGAGGGTAAAATCTTAGATAGTGTACATAGTGGAAATATAAACCCTATTAAGCTTCCTTGTAAATTGCCTTATCTTACTATATTTAGAACATTGGCTGATGAAGAAGTATGATATTTTTTAAAGTTTCACAAAATATCAATATCAAAATAGCTGATAACTCTTTGGTTGTTTTAAATAAAGAGAACAAAAACAAAGATGAAGAGGAGTATATCTATATAAGTACTTTTTTTGATTTTGAAGCTATAAAAGAGATATTTAAAAGCGTTGGCGATAGTTATAAAACTATGGTAATCAATGAAAAATGGATTTAAGAGAAAAAATCTTTTCCTATAGAGCTAGGAGTAAGTAATAAAAATGAGTTTTTACTCCAAAAACAAAAGCAAAAAGCATATAGTTTTTTGGATAGTGTAGAGAGTTTTAATAAAGATGAACTATATAAAAATAGTGATTTTGTAGATATAAAAACTCAACTAAAAGTCAATAAAAAAGATATCAATATAGCTATTATTGGTGGAGTGGGTAGAGATATAGGTGAGATGATCAATGGACTAAATGCTCTAAGAATCTTATATAAAGTTTTACAAAAGAAGTATAAAAATATAAAAATAGATCTACTTTTAGAAAGTGCTCAAAACCAATACTACAAAAGAGATAAAGAGTTTTTGGAAAAAGATTCGACTATAAATCAAGTGTTACCTCTATGTATAAAACTTAATAAGTTTATGGAGTATGATTATTATATAGATAACTCTTTGATTTATGAGACTACATTTTATAAAGAGCTAAACTATATTGACGCATATTTATATAAATTTGGTATAGATTCAACAAAAACTGATCAACATCTAAAATATAACTATTATGATATGAGTTTTTATCAAGTTCCGCAAGAGTTAAAAAATGAACTAGATAAAATCAAAAAACAATCAAAAATAGTTCTTTTTCATCCCTTTACTCCAAAAGCCGATAGAAGTATCCCAAAAGATATTGCAAATAGTTTCCTAAAAGAGCTAATAAGTATAAGTGATTATAGTATAGTTAGTGCCTTAAAGATAGATAAAATAGAAAATGATAAGTTTTTTGATCTAAGTAGATACTCTAAATCACTATTTGATTTTATATATATTATATCTCAAGCTGATTATATTATCACTGCTGATACATCTACCTATCATATAAGTGATATGTTTTTGATACCTACGGTGAGTATTTTTAGTGATGAAGAGCTAGCCCAAAAAAGGCTTAAATATTATCAATCAACAAAAGCATATATTCTAAAAGAAGAGAAACGAAACCTCAGCCTTTTGAGATTTGATAATGAGCTATTAACTATTAATAAATACTCAAAATACAAATCCCTAAAAGCCAAAAAAGTACTTAAACTACTAAATACTATTTATCAATAGTTACTACACACTCTTTTAGTTTTTTCTCCAAAACAAACGTACCAAAAGGTACCAAAGAGGCAATAAATGCCATTGTATTAAATCCTAAACTCCAGCTTTTTTCTTTGGATGCAAAAAACAGATATAGTAAAAAAAGTATAAACAATACTCCATGAGCCATACCTACAACTTTTACAAAAATAGGCATTCCTGCAAAATATTTTAAAGGCATTGCTATAAAAAGCAATAAAAGATAAGATATTCCTTCCATAAACGCTATTAGCCTAAATTTTGAAAAACTATTTTCAAACATAACACACTCCATAATAAATCTCAATAATCTGTATTGTAGTCTATTATATATAGCTTTTAGATAAAGAGTAAAAATTAGTTTTTTGGTTTTAGATAACCTAGGTTTACCAATGTTTGAATACTATCTTTAAAAACAGGTACTGCTGATTCTGAAGCATAATAGTGATACCAAGCTGTTCCTTTTGGTTTAAGTGTAGTTACACCTATAGTGTAGCTATTTCCCATATGATCATTGGCAAATCCAAAAAATGAACTAATATACTCTTTTGTATATTTTCCAGCATCTGGCATTTTTGCTGTTCCTGTTTTGCCACCTATTTCTAAGCCTTCTATATATGCCCTACTTCCTGTTCCTTTTTCTACTGTTTTAATAAGTAGATCTTTCATAATATTGGCTGTTTTTGGTGAGATTACCTCTATATCTTCTTTTTTTGTATTTTTATACTTTTCACCTGTAGAGCTAGTAATAGATTTCATAATTTGTGGAGTAATCACTTTACCATTGTTGCAAAATGCACTATAGGCTTTGATAAGTTGCATAACTGTTGCAGTCATACCATGTCCATATGATACAGTAGCTTTATAGATATTATCTTCTCCTTTACTCTCTCCTGCACTAAGCCTTGCAACACTTGGTATAATACCACTTTTTTCAAAAGGTAGATCTATTCCTGTTGGTTTGTTAAATCCAAAATTCATTAAACCCTCATAATACTCTCTACCATTTATTCTTTGGGCTATTTGTAAAGTACCTATATTACTCGAAAAAGTTACTATATCCTCAACTGTTATAAGCTGTTTAGAAAATTGATGATCATCATTTATAGTAAATCTTCCTATCTTCATAACCCCTTTTGGATAGAGTCCTCTACTATTTAAAGAGCCTTTATTGTATGCACTAAAAAGATCATTCATTTTGACTCTATTTTTATCCATAACCATAGATATAACTATAGGCTTTAAAACAGACCCTGGTTCAAAAGGAAACTCTGTTGCTTTGATATTTAGTTTTTCATATTCATCTGTTTTTATACTATTTGGATCATATCTATTTGTTGTGGCTATACTCATAATCTCTCCTGTATTATTATCCATAATAACCACAATAATCTCTTGAGACAATAATCTTTCTTGATGTTTATCTACAATCATCTCTATATGTTTTTGAAGCTTTAAAGGAATAGTAAGCTCAACAGTAGCACCATCGAGTCTTTCTTTAATAATACTATTTTTATCAAATGAAATATAAGACAAAACATCTCTAGAGCCTTTTAAAAAGCCATCTTTAAAGTTATTTAAAAAATCATTATAAAAAAACTCAACTCCCTTACCACCATTTACTCTTCTTTTGTTATCTTCTAGGGTTTTAGTTATATATCCCAAAGTTGGAGTTAGGGTTTGTTTATATGAATAGATTCTATCTTCGCCAATTTCTACTACATCAAGCCCTATTAAGGTTTTGCTTCCATTTAGCTCTTTTGCCTTAAAAACTCCCAATCTTCTTAACTTAAATGCCAACTCTTTAAGATCTTTTGCAGTTTTTGAATCTATATCATATGATAGTGTTAAAGCACCTGCTTTTTTTTGATTTTTTAACTTTTGATATATATTTTGTTCTGGTATTTTACTATAAATAGAAAATAGTTTTACGAAAAGTTCAAGTTTTAATGGATCTATAAATCTTGTATCTATATCAGCTTTATAAATCTTTTTTGAAGTAGCTAAAGTAAACTTATCACTACTGATAATATCACCTCTTACAGCTAACTCATTTCTAGTAATCTCTTCTTTTGGGATCTTTCTTTTTTCATTATAGATTATAAAAAAAATCACTACCAAAAAAATAAAAACTAGCAAAGATATAATCATAAACACTATTACAGTTTTTTTTGTTTTATTTTGAAGTTGTAACTCTTCTTGCATACTCTCTTCTGTGTTAAATTAATCATTACAATATTTTGTTTTAATATTATATCTAAAGTCACATTATGATAAAATTCAACTATGACAATAAAAAAAATTAAAGAAAAATATAACTCTTTTTTTGAAACTTCAAACAAACCAGATTATTTGTTGTTTTTGATTGCCTCTATGCTTATGGCAATAGGTGTAATCTTCTCTTACTCTCTATCAGCATATACTGTTTTGCATTTTGAGTATGATCAGTTTCATTTTTTTAAACGACAACTTGCTATAGCTTGTATTTCTATTTTTATAATGTGGTATTTATCTAGATTAAATCCAGATAAAATAGTAAGAAAAATAGGATTTACCCTTTTTTCTATATTTATTATTATTATGATAGCTATGCCTTTTTTACCTTCTTCTTTAGTTAGTGAAACTGGTGGAGCTAGTAGATGGATAAAACTCCCAGGCTTTTCTTTGTCTCCTGTTGAGTTTTTTAAGATAGGATTTATCTATTTTATTGCTTGGTCTTTTCATAGAAAACTATTAGCTCATCCTAAAAAAATAAAATTAAAAGATGAGTTTTTATTACTTATTCCATATTTTATGTTTTTTGGTTTAGTTGTATTTTTAATAGCCTTTTTACAAAAAGATTTTGGACATATAGTGTTACTAGGCTTAACTCTTTTTATTATGATGATATTTGCTAATAGAAGTTTTAAGATTTTTTTAATCCTCATTATGATAGGAGTTGGACTCTTTTTGTCTTTAATTGTATTTTTCCCTACAAGGGTAGCTAGGGTACAAAGCTGGTGGAGTAGTGTTCAAGATGGTGTTTTGATCTTTTTACCCTCTTGGGCTGATCAATACCTAAGAGTAAAAGATTTTCCAGAACCATATCAAGTAGGACACTCCCTAAATGCTATAGCAAATGGTGGACTTAGTGGCACTGGAATTGGTGAGGGATTTTTAAAACTTGGTTTTTTAAGTGAAGTACATACAGACTTTATTTTAGCTGGTATTACTGAAGAGGTAGGATTTTTTGGACTTTTTGGAATTGTTTTTTTAATGGTTTTAACAATTTGGAGAATTTTTAGAATCAGTACTAGAGTCAAAGATCCTATCTATCATCTTTTTTGTTTAGGAATTGGGCTTATGATATCTATCTCTTTTTTAATAAATGCTTTTGGAATCTCTGGAATAATACCAATCAAAGGTATTGCTGTTCCTTTTTTAAGCTATGGAGGAAGTGCACTTTTGGGTATATCTATCTCTATAGGTTTGGTTTTATCTATATCAAATAGGGCAACAAATAATGAATAATAAATATATTGCTATAAGTGGTGGTGGAACTGGTGGACATTTAAAGGTTGCTAAGACTTTTATTGATATTTTATTTCAAGATGGATATAAAGTGATCTATATAGGATCTAATAAAGGTCAAGATAAAGCTTGGTTTGAAAATTATCCCAAAATAGAAAAAACTATTTTCTTAGATAGTAAAGGTGTTGTAAATCAAGGTTTTTTTGGAAAAATAGACTCTTTATATCAAATCTTAAAGGCCTCTTTATATATAAGAAAAGTTTTTAAACAATACAATATCACAAAGCTAATAAGTGTAGGTGGTTTTAGTGCAGCTCCTGCTGTTTTTGCTACATTTAGCTCTAAGACTAAGCTCTATATCCATGAACAAAACTCAAAAATGGGAGCATTAAACCGCCTTAGCTCTTTTTGGGCAAAAAAACTATTTAGCTCTTATGATAAAAGATATTTTTTATCTGATTATCCTGTAGATGAGATCTTTTTTCAAACTTCAAGAGTAAGAAAAGAGATCAAAACTATTATCTTCTTAGGTGGTTCTCAAGGAGCTAGAGGAATCAATGCCTTTGCACTAGATTTAGCTAAAGAGCTTGATCAAAGAGGGATTAAAATCATCCACCAATGTGGTAAAATAGAGCTTGAAAAGATAAAAGATAAGTATAAATCTCTACAAATAGATGCTAAAGTCTTTGATTTTACACCTGATCTAGTATCATATATAAAAGAGGCAGATTTTGCTATAAGTCGTGCTGGAGCTAGTACACTTTGGGAGCTTTGTGCAAACAATCTTCCTACACTTTTTGTACCTTTTCCTCATGCAGCATCTGATCATCAATACCATAATGCTCTATTTCTAAAAGAGCAAAACCTAGGCTTTGTACTAAGAGAAAATGAGCTAAACATCCAAGTTTTTTTTAATATCTTAGATAAGCTAAATATAGAGGATCTAAGCAAAAATCTTAAAAAAAGCATTGAACCAAATGGAGCTACTACTATAATAAAAGAGATTATACAATAAAAAAGAGTATCAATAGTCCCAAAAGTATTCTATAAACTCCAAAAGCAACAAAGGTAAATCTAGATAAAAACTCTATAAAAAGCTTCATTGTAAGATATGCAACTACAAAAGATGTGATAAATCCAACTAGTAATACTACTAAGTTAGCCCCTACAAACTCATCATAATGTTTTACTAGATCATATCCTGTTGTAGCACACATAACCGGCAAAGCTAACAAAAATGAAAACTCTGCACTTGCTTTTCTATTTAAACCTACAAGCATTGCACCTATAATACTAGCTCCTGCTCTACTAGCCCCTGGGATCAAAGCAGCTACTTGAGCTAAACCTATATAAAAAGCTTGTTTATATGAGACTTGTTCAACATCATCTATTAAATGCTCCTCTTTTTTGTAATATTTTTCTACTACTAAAAAGACTATTCCACCTACAATAAAAGCAAATGCCACAATAGTAGGTGAGAACATAGCTTTTATACTCTTTGCAAAGATAAATCCAACTACTCCTATAGGCAAAAATGCTAAAACTATCTTTTTCCAAAGTTCTAGTTTTTCTAAGCTAAACTTATCTTTATAGTTAAATATAACAGCCAAAATAGCTGAAAACTGTATTATTATCTCAAAAGCCGATGTCATAGCAGTTTGTTCAATACCTAGTAGATCACTAGCAACTATTAAATGTCCTGTTGATGAGATAGGTAAAAACTCTGTAAACCCCTCAATTATACCTAAAATAATAGATTCTATTATGCTCAAAATATATTCCTTTGTTTTATCTTTTTATTTGATAGTTTTTAGTTTTTTCTCATCTATTTTTCTAAAAAAAAGCTTTAATGATTTTTTCTCTTTAATTCCTATTTTATATTTGATCTGCTCTAAATAATCAAGAACTTGTTTTGGAGTAAGTCCTAGTTTTTGTGACTCTTTTTTAAGTATATAATTTGGTATTTTAACCTTAGAGTTTGAGAAGTTTTTGGCTAAGGTTTTGAAATATCTACCATGTTTGTTAAAACAAAATCTAGCAAATACAAAAGAGAGATTATATTTTTCATACCATATTTGAGCAAGATCAATGAAACTCTCTTCATTTTTATAGTATATTTTTAAAGCTTTGTCTCCTATAACAACTTGGCCTTTGATATTTAGAATCTCTGCTAGGATGTTTGATGTGTTTGATTCAAAGTCTTGTTTTTCTTCTTTATTTAGTAAAACTAGTACAGACCATACAGCATCTTTGGCTACTATTC
>JAAYJJ010000019.1 GCA_012522985.1 Aliarcobacter butzleri | reverse complement strand
TTATATACAAAAATATAGAAATACTATCTTTTTTCTCTAATTTTTGCAGCTTTTCCTGTTCTTGTTTTTAGGTAGTTAAGTTTAGCTCTTCTTACATGTCCAACTCTTAGTACAGTAATCTCTTTTAAAGATTCGCTATATACTGGGAAGATCCTCTCTACACCGATACTATTTGCACCGATTTTTCTAATAGTAAATGTAGCATCTACACCGTTACCATGTCTTCCTATAACAACACCTTCAAACGCTTGAACTCTAGTTTTTGATCCCTCTTTGATCTCAACACCAAGTCTTAGTGTGTCACCAGCTTTAAAAGAAGGAACTTCTTTTGAAGCTAATTGAGCAGCTTCAAAGCTCTGTATGTATCTATTTTTCATTCTTTTTTCCTTTATCAGGTCTATAATATTTTGTTTTACAAACTGACATATGATGTTTTAAGTTGGCAATTTTACTATGATTTCCCTTTAAGAAAGCTGAAGGCACACTTAAATTTCTAAAAATTTGCGGTTTTGTAAACGAAGGAGCCTCTAAAAGTTCATTTTCATAGCTCTCAAACTCCAAAGAATCTTGATTGCCTAAAACATCTTTTATATTTCTAGATATTGCATCACTCATTACTAAACTTGCAAGTTCACCACCAGTTAAGATATATTCACCTATACTAAAGACTTCATTTGCATACTCTTCTATAACTCTTTCATCTATGCCTTCATATCTACCACAAACAAAAACAATATTTTTCTTTTTTGCAAGTCTTTTTGCATCATTTTGCCTAAAAGGCTTTGCAGCTGCTAATGGAAAGATTATATAAGCATCGGGGTTTTTACTTTTGATATCATCAAGTGTATCAAAAAGTGCTTGAGGTGTCATAAGAAGCCCAGCTCCACCACTACATAGGTAGTCATCTACTTTTTTGTGCTTATCTAGAGTATAGTCTCTAGGGTTATAAAACTCATAATTAATAAGTTTTTTATCAATAGCCTTTTTTAAAATAGAGTCTTGAAAATAAAACTCTATTAAGTTTGAAAAAAGAGTTACAAATGTGAATTTCAATTTTTTGCCCCAATAATGGATTGTGGTTTTATTATAATATAAACTTTCTTTAGCTAAAATAAGCACCAAAATAATAAAAAGTAGAAAAAATGGTTACACTAAAAGAGATAAAAGAAGCAACTAAAAGACTAGAAGGAATAATCCACAAAACCCCATTAGCACTAGCTCCAAATTTAAGCCGTGTTTGTGATAAAGATATTTATATCAAAAAAGAAAATCTCCAACACACGGGTAGTTTTAAGCTTAGAGGGGCTTTTAATAAAATATCACTCCTAAATCAAGAGCAAAAAAAACAAGGTGTAGTAGCATCAAGTGCTGGTAATCACGCTCAAGGAGTGGCATTTGCAGCAAAACATTTTGGGATAGAGGCCACTATATTTATGCCTGAGACTACTCCTCTTACAAAAGTAAGTGGTGTTATGGCTCTTGGAGCAAAGGTGGTTTTAAAGGGGAGCAAATATGATGAGGCGTATGCTTATGCTTTAGAGTTTGCAAAAGAGGAAAATAAAGTTTTTGTTCATCCATATGCTGATGATGAAGTGATAGCGGGACAAGGAACTATAGCCTTAGAGATACTTGAAGAGATCCCTGATATTGATACTTTTGTAGTACCTATTGGTGGTGGTGGACTAATAAGTGGTATGGCAATAGCAGCAAAAGCAATAAATCCAAATATAAGAGTTATAGGTGTAGTTGCAAGTGGTGCAAAGGCTATGAAAGACTCTTTTGAAGCAAAAACAGCTATTGATTCAATTGATGTCAAAACTATAGCCGATGGTATAGCCGTGCGAGATGTAAGTCCTAAGATGTTAGACCTTATTTTAGAGTATGTAGATGAGATAGTTGAAGTAGAAGACAAATAAATAGCAAATGCTATACTTTTTTTACTAGAAAAACAAAAGCTAGTAGTTGAAGGTGCAGGAGCTGCGGGAGTAGCAGCAGTTATGCACAATAAAATAAAAACATGTTCAAAAATAGTAATACCCCTAAGTGGTGGAAATATAGATGTTACTATGCTTTCACTTATTATAGAAAAAGGGCTAGTTAAATCAAGTAGAAAGATGAACTTAGTAGTTACTTTGGTTGATAAACCTGGGTCTTTAACAAAACTAACTGATATATTTACACTTTGTAGTGCAAATATTGTATATATTGATTATGATAGAAACTCTGTTCAGCTTGATTTTGGCGATGCAAATATAACAATAAGCCTAGAAACCAAAGGTGAAGCACATCAAGAGGAGATTAGGGCTATGCTAACATCAAATGGATATAGGTTTAAACAATTTTAAAGTAAAAATTTAGTAAAATCCCAAATAGAAAATTAAAATAGGCTAAAACTTAACAATCCTAAAAGATTTAGTCTATAAAATAAAGGAAAAATATGGAAGAAAGAGTCTATTTATTGCTTGGCAATATAAGTGACAATCACACATTTTTGATCACTGCACATTTTATTTTGGTGCTTGGAATAATCTTTATGGTAGCAAGAATGGCTACTAAAAAAATGCAATTAGTTCCAACAGGATCTCAAAATATTATGGAAGCATATGTTAGCGGTGTTGTATCTATAGGAAAAGACTCTATGGGTGAAGAGAATGCTAGAAGATATCTACCTTTAATAGGTACTTTGGGCTTAGTAGTTGTTGTATCAAATGTTATTGGAATAATTCCTATGTTTGAAGCACCTACAAGTAATATTAACTTTACTTTAGCACTAGCTTTGATAGTATTTGTTTACTATAACTATTTAGGTATTAAGAAAAATGGTTTAGTAAACTATTTTAAACATTTTATGGGACCAGTTCCAGCACTAGCTCCGCTTATGTTTCCTATAGAGATAGTTTCACATCTATCAAGAATAGTATCACTATCATTTAGGCTTTTTGGAAATATCAAAGGGGATGATCTATTCTTATTGGTTCTACTTATGTTAGCACCTTGGATACTACCACTACCAGCATTTTTCTTGCTTTTTGCTATGGCATTTTTACAAGGATTTATATTTATGATTCTTTCATATGTATATATAGCAGGTTCTATTATGATGGAAGAAGAGCATTAAGCTTGTATCCTTATATATATAAAAGGAGAACGAGCTTTTCGTTCTCCTTTTTTTTATGGATAAAAAATGAAAAGTTATCTTATAACAGATCCGAAATATTATAGTTCAGATCCAAAACAATTTATACAAATCTTAGACAATGTATTAGAAAAACAAAGAGTTGATTATCTTTGTTTTAGAGATAAAAGCTCCCCAAACTTAGAAAAACTTGTAAAAAGCTTTATATTTTTCTGTAAAAAGAGAAAAATAAACCATATTATGATAAACTCACATATAGATTTGGCAATAAAATACAAAGCCTTTGGAGTACATCTTAACTCAAATCAGTTTGATTTGATAAAAAAGGCAAAAGATTTTGGACTTTTTGTGATGGTTAGTTGTCATAGTTTAGAAGAGATATCACAAGCTAAAAGCCTAGGAGCCGATGGAGTAACTTACTCACCTATATTTGCTACACCAAATAAAGGTATCCCAAAAGGAGTTAAAGCGTTGGATGAGGCATTAAAAGTAGCTGATGGTATGATGCTTTTTGCACTTGGTGGTATAATAAGTCATAAAGAGATAGAACAACTAAAAACTACAAATATTAGTGGATTTGCATCTATTAGATATTTCATAGAGGAAAATAGTATATTATGAGTATAAAAAATAAAATTTTAAAGATATTAGAAAAAAGAGCTATTATTATAGATGGTGCTATGGGAACACAGATCCAAACATATAAAGTACCAAATAACGCATGGATATATAAGGGTGAAAACCTTGATGGATGTAATGAGCTTTTAAACCTAAATGCACCAGAGATTATAAGCAAAATTCATAAAGCCTATGCTTATGCAAAGGCTGATATGATCAAAACAAATACCTTTGGAACAATGCCATGGGTACTTGATGAGTATGGAATAGGAGATTTGGCATATGAGCTTTCATATCTAGGAGCAAAGCTAGTCAAAGAGGCTTGTAGTGAGTATGAGACCAAAGATAATCCAAAGTTTGTCTTAGGATCTATTGGACCTGGTACTAAGCTACCAAGTCTAGGGCATATAAGATATGATGAGATGTATGAAGGTTATAAAATAGTAGCAAAAGGCTTACTTGATGGGGGAGCTGATGTCTTTTTACTAGAGACTTGCCAAGATCCTTTACAAATAAAAGCAGCCTTACATGCTATAGAAGATCTTCAAAAAGAGCTAAATTTAGAAGATAAACTTCCTATTATGGTAAGTGTAACTATAGAGCTAAGTGGTACTATGCTAATAGGAACAGATGCGGCTACTATTGCAACTATTTTAGAGCCTTTTGATATATTGTCTTTGGGATTTAACTGTGGAACAGGTCCAGAACAAGTACAAAAACACTTAAAAGTTCTAAGTCAAAACTACCATGGTCTTATCTCCATACATGCAAATGCTGGTTTACCACAAAATAGAGGTGGATATACCTACTATCCTATGGGACCAAATGAGTTTAGTTCTTTACAAAAAAGCTTTTTAGAGCTTGATGGGGTTAGTTTTCTAGGAGGATGTTGTGGAACTACACCACAACATATTAAAAATTTGGTTGATGAGACAAAGTCTATCATACCAAAAGCACCAAGTGGCTCACACCCCAAATCTCTAGCTTCACTTTTTGGTACAGTTACTCTAAAACAAGAACCAGCTCCACTTCTTATAGGTGAAAGAAGCAATGCCACAGGAAGCAAAGCTTTTAGAGATCTGCTTTTAAATGAAGATTATGAAGGAACACTTAGTGTTGCTCAAGCACAGGTGCGAAGTGGGGCTCATATACTTGATGTTAGTGTTGGTTTTGCTGGACGTGATGAGTCAAAAGATATGGATAAAGTTGTCTCTATTTATTCACAAAAAATAGCCCTACCTCTTATGCCAGATAGTACACAAGTAAAGTCTTTAGAGATAGCTTTAAAGCAAATTGGTGGTAAAGCTATAATAAACTCTGTAAACCTTGAAGATGGTATAGAAAAGTTTGATGAAGTGTGTTCTTTGGCCAAAAAGTTTGGAGCTAGTTTAGTTTGTTTAGTAATAGATGAAGTTGGTATGGCAAAAACAGCAGATAAAAAGGTAGAAGTAGCACAAAGGATATATGAAAGAGCTACACAGCTACATAAAATTGACCCAAGAGATTTAGTTTTTGATATGCTTGTTTTTACCGTTGGAAGTGGTGATGATGAGTATAGAGATGCAGCTATTCAAACAATAAATGCTATAAATAAGTTTAGTACTATGCATCCAGAAGTAGGAACAACTTTGGGACTATCAAATATCAGCTTTGGGCTTAGTGCAAATGCAAGAACCTATCTAAATAGTGTTTTTTTACATCACTGTATTAAAGCAGGACTTACAAGTGCAATAGTAAATGTTGCTCATTTGATACCTATTGCAAAGATGAGCGATGAAGATCTAAAGGTATGTGAAGATCTACTTTTTAATAATAAAAGTGAGGGAGATCCACTCTTTAAGTTTATAGATTATTTTAGTACAAAAAGTGGAGTAGAAGAGAAAAAAGATGAGGGATTTGAGCTTTTATCTCCTGAAGAAAAGGTTAAAAAGCTTTTAATAGATGGTGATAAACAAAGACTTATTCCTTTGGTGGATTCTATAAAAGATGAAGTACCACCAGAGCTTATAGTAAATGAGTGGTTAATAGATGGTATGAAAGAAATAGGTGAGCTTTTTGGAAGTGGAATTATGCAACTTCCTTTTGTATTACAAAGTGCAGAGACTATGAAAGCTACCGTTGATTTTCTAAATCCATATTTACCTAAAAAAGAAAAATCAAGTAGTGCAGCACTAGTCATAGGAACAGTAAAAGGCGATGTTCATGATGTGGGCAAAAACCTTGTTGATATTATCTTATCAAACAACGGCTTTAAGGTGATAAATATAGGTATAAAAGCTGAAGTAGGTGAGTTTATCAAGGTCTTAAAAGAGCAAAATGTAGATGCTATAGGAATGAGTGGCTTACTAGTAAAAAGTACAGGTGTTATGAAAGAAAACTTAGAAGAGCTAGAAAAAGCAGGTATAAAAGTGCCAGTACTTTTAGGTGGAGCAGCACTAACTAAGAGTTTTATAGATGATTTTTGTCGCCCTATTTATAGTGGACCAATATTTTATTGTAAAGATGCATTTGATGGTGTGGTTGCTATGCAAAGGATAGAAAAAGGTGGAGAGCTTGATACAAACCTAGACAAGGTCAAATCAGGCGGAGAGGATGATGAGGAGGTAGTTTTTGTACCAAAAGACAAAAAAGCACCTATCCCACCACTAGATATGATAACTATGCCTCTATCAAAAGAGGCTCCTTTTATACCACCTTTTTGGGGAAGAAGAGAGTTAAAAACTCCTATGCTTGAAGAACTTGCATTTAAATGGATAAATCATAGAGTTCTTTTTAGACAAAGATGGGGATATAGAAAAAAAGG
>JAAYJJ010000150.1 GCA_012522985.1 Aliarcobacter butzleri | reverse complement strand
CAAGCCTTAAGGCTCTAATGATTTGATTTCTCTCTATGGCATCTATTTCAGAGTGCATATATTTTACTTTTAATCCAAGCTCAAGGTAATATTTACTTAGCTCTTCAGCCATTTTTTTGGTCAAAACCGTTACTAATACTCTTTGATTTTTAGCAACTATTTTTTTGATTTCATCATAAAGTAGTTCTACTTGATGAGTGCTTTCTTTTATCTCTATAATAGGATCAAGTAGTCCTGTTGGTCTTATGATTTGATGGGCTATAGATGAGCTAAGTTCAAGTTCAAGTTCTTTTGGTGTAGCACTTACAAATAAAAAATGCGGAGCTTTACCAATAAACTCTTCAAATTTCAAAGGTCTATTATCTAAAGCTGATGGAAGCCTAAAACCATACTCAACCAAAACCTCTTTTCTACTTCTATCTCCTGCATACATACCACGAAATTGAGGTAATGAAACATGGGATTCATCTACTATTAGTAAGAAATCTTTGTGTTTTTGACTAAAATAATCTATCAAAGAGTAGGGAGTTTCACCCTCTTTTAGACCTGTAAGATGACGTGAGTAGTTCTCTATTCCTTTGCACATACCAGTAGCTTCAAGCATCTCTAGATCAAATTCTGTTCTTTGTTTTAGCCTTTGGTATTCTACTATTCTATCTTCACTTTTATAAAACTTTAGTCTAAGATCTAGCTCTTCTTCTATTGACTTCATAGCAAGAGCTAGTTTATCATTTGAGACTACAAAGGGATTGACACTATAAAGTACAAATGTTTTTATCTCTTCACTTCTTTGGTTTGTAAGATAATCAAGCTTAGAAATACTCTCTATTTCATCACCAAAAAACTCTATTTTGATATATTCATCATCAAAATATGCAGGATAGATATCTATAACATCTCCATTTACTCTAAAATCACTTCTATCAAAAAACTTATCATTTCTTTTATATCCCATCTCAACTAGCTTTAAAAGTAGGGCTTTTTGACTATACTCTTGGGCAACTTCAAGCCTTTGAACCATAGTACTATACTCTTCAGGAGATCCAAGACCATAGTTGGCTGAAACGGAGGCTATTACTATTACATCATCAAAGCTAAGAAGAGAAGCTGTTGTACTAAGTCTTAGCCTTTCTAACTCTTCATTTATAGAAGAATCTTTTTCTATAAATAGATCTTGTCTTGGGATATAAGCTTCTGGTTGATAATAGTCATAATAAGAGATAAAGTATTCTACATGGTTATTTGGAAAAAAGCTTTTAAACTCACTATATAGCTGTGCTGCTAGAGTTTTGTTATGTGTCATTATAAGTGTAGGCATCTGAGTATTTTTGATTATATTTGCCATAGTATAAGTTTTACCACTTCCAGTAACTCCTACTAAGGTTTGGTATTGGTTGCCCTTTTTTATAGAATCACTTAATATTTTTATAGCTTGAGGTTGATCCCCTTTTGGCTGATAGTCACTTTTTAACTCAAATTTTGTCATTATTTCTCTTTTTTTTAGTTTTACCTAGAGCTATAGGTTTACCATAATAAAAGCCTTGTTTATAGTCCACACCTATCTCATCTAAAATCTTATCTATTTCTTCGTTTGAGACAAACTCTGCTATAGTTTGAAGGCCTGTTTTTTTGGCAAAAGATACAATAGTCTCTACAACTATTCTAGCATTTGGATCTTTTTCTAAATCTTTGATTAAAGAGCCATCTATTTTTAGAAAGTCTGCTTTCATTTTGAGAACT
>JAAYJJ010000018.1 GCA_012522985.1 Aliarcobacter butzleri | reverse complement strand
TTTTCTTGTGACTCTTCTAAATGCTCTTTTTTAAAGTACCCTCTTACAATATTTACCAATTTATTTAAATTCATGCTCATTTTCTCCAATTTGTTTTAGTAGATCATCACTTAAAAACAAAATCTTAGCCACCTCAACTAACTTTTTTTGTATTGAATAACCCGTAGCACTATCATTGATATATGATGTTGCCATAGTTGCTGTAATCTTATCTTCTCTAATAAGCATATCTATCTCTTCTGAAGATGCAAAATCATTTTCTGCTAAAGTAACTTTGATAACTTCAAGTTGAGTAAGCTTATCTATATCTGTTTGCATTGTAGCTAAAATATTGATATCTATCAAGATTTCAGCTATCTCTTTTCTTAATATATTATACTCTTTTTTAATAAATTCATTTTTACTTTTTAGGTAATAATTAACATTTTTTTGAACATCTCTTATATCTTTTAGTACTTCTACCAAAATAGCAGCAGATCTTTTGAACTCTCCTGCTTCTTTATGTTGGAAGTCAAACATATGTTCTTGAGCAAAAGAGGAGTACTTAATAATCTCACTATATAGGTTTTTGATATCTTTTTGATAAATCTCATCTATATCTGTATCTATTACACTAAACTTACTACTTAGTTGTTTTTGTAGAGTCTCATTATTTAGATTTGTTGTATGTATATTTAGTGCATGAAGCATAGCTTTTTGGCAATGCTCATATAGATTGATCACCTCTTTTCTAAGAGCAATAAGTGCAGCATCTGGGCTACCTACAATAGACATTGAAAGATATTTTGGCTCTGACATAGGAGTTTTTTTATCTTTTACCAATTTATTTAAAAACTTCTCAATTTGAGGGATAAATGGCGTTAATGTCAATATCCCTATAATACTATATAATGAATGAAAAAGTGAAAGTTTAATACCATAATTACTATCACTTATACCTAAATATGGTGCTATTACATCAATAACATAAGCTATTTGAAATACAAATATAGTTACTACTGTAGCTGTTATAAAGTTGAATAACACATGAGATAAAGCAACTCTTTGTGCATTTTCATTTGATGTAAGGGCTACTAAATATGCGGTCAAAACTGTACCAACATTTGCCCCAATAGTCAAAGATAGAGCATTGTCATAAGTAATACTATCTAGATTTAAAGCAGTAATTATAATAGCCATAGTCGCAGCACTTGATTGTACTACTACTGTTACTACTAAACCTATAGCAATATAAACAAGTATCCCTAGATAGCCCTCCATAGCAAAAGAAGCAAGATCTATAGTCTCTTTAAACTCTTCAAAACCATCTTTCATATATGCAATACCTAGAAAGATAAATCCAAGTCCAAGTAGTACATTACCCAAACCTCTAACAGGATTTGATTTACTAAATCTAAGGATTACTCCAAAAACAACCATAGGAAAAGCATAAGCAGCAATCTTAACATCAACACCTAAACTTGCAACTATCCAAGCTGTTGTAGAGCTTCCTAGATTTGATCCAAAAATAACTCCAATACCTTGAGCCAATGTTAAAAGCCCAGTTCCAACAAAAGAGATAGTAAGCAAAGTTGTAATAGTTGAACTTTGTACAACTGTGGTAGATATTATACCTGTTAAGATAGCATAATATGAGTTACTTGTAAACTTTTGTAAAAGTTTTTCAAGTATCCCACCAGATAGCTGTTTGAAACCATCTTGCATAAAGTACATTCCAATAATAAATATTGAAACACCAGCCAAAATAACTGTTAGGTTATCATATGAGACTATAAAGTACCCAAAAATTAAAAAGCTTATAATATAAGCAATATTTTGCACTTAGTCACTTCCTAGTTGAATTTGTTAAATCTATATTGTTAATTAATCTTAAAAATTATCACATCTTTTGGTGATTTTTCTAGCAAATCAAAAGAGAAGATACTTACATATCCGCTTGTTGAAAGGCTTAATAAATCTATATCATTATCCTCTATAGACTCTTTTACCATAGAGTTAAAATCAACATATTTTTTTGCATTGAATTTTATTTTAATAGTTTTTGGTAAAGATAGACTATCTACAAAAGCACTTAAATTCTCTTCAGCTTCATATCTAAAGTGATTTATAAATCTATTTGATTCATCTACATCAAACCCATAAAATCTCATTCTATCTTCAAAAAATGTCTTATAATAATGCTCTATATATAGAGTTGATTCAGGAAATAGTTTTGCTAAATACTCAATATTCTCTTTTGATTCAAAAGATAGATCACTAGGAACTAAGATATTTTTATAAGATGGTTCATCTTCTGTTTTTACTACCAAAACAGGAATATTTGTTTTTCTTACTATATCATTTAGATATGAACCATTGATTAAATCTTCTACAAATGTTCTTTCTCTTTTAAATCCAACAATAATCATAGAGATATTGTTATCTTCGATGCTTTTTTGTACTATTGGCATAAAATCACCATATTCGCAAGTGATATTTGCATCACTTCCTTCATACATCGCTTGAAGAGTCTCTTTACATTTTTGTATTGATTCTTCTGCTTTTTCTTTGAAGAAATCAAAAAATGACTTCTCTTCAATATTTAACACTTCCAAAGGTTTATTATACTGCTTTGAAAAACTTATTGCTTTTTTTGCAACCACTTGGCTAAATTCTCTTAAATCACTTAAAACTAAAATTTTACTATCTTTCACTAGAGTTCTCCTAAACAATAATAATAGCTATTTTATCTATTATTTATTTAATATATCCTGAATTAATCATCTGATGTTGCATTATGTATGGCTTTTTTAGTTGATTGATAAGCCTTTGATGAGCCATCTTTTGTAGCCTCCCACGCATCAGAACTATCTTGTTTTATACCTTTCCAAGTAGCACAACCAGCAAATAAAAAAAGTGCCAATAAAATAAAAATAGTGTTTTTCATCTTTCTACCTTATAAAAATTTAACCTAGGACTATATTATATCATTTTTTATTATAAAATTAAGTCTATTTTTGATTAAATTTTTTACAAACTCTTTTGTTGGCTTTTTTGTATCTAAATGATCACTAATAACCTTAAATATATAGATATTGTCTTTATCTATATATTTTGAGACTACTTGCAAAAAATACTCAGCTTCCATATCATATAGATATGTTTGACTATGTTGTGATAATATATCATAGTTTGCTTGAGGAAGATTTACAGTAATAATTGGTAATGTTCTAATATCTTCAAAACTATGAGATGTAGCTGATATTAGCTCACCTATATTATACTCTTTATTATTGCATCCTGCTATACCTATGTTGATAGCTTTTGTAAAACTATATTTTGATAATATAGACTTTAATGAAAAAATTGTTCTTTGTTTACCTATACCACCAACAAGAAGTAAAACATCCTCATTTTCATAAAGATGTACATCTATCTTTGTAAGCTTTAAGTACTCTACTATAGCTTGAGCCTCCGATGTAAGAGCTGTATAAATTAATGTTTTTTTAGATTGCAAAGTATTTAGCCTCCTGATGTGGTATTATAAATGCACAAGTGCTTTGTTCTGGGACTATTTGAAAGGTTTCACTAAGCGTTACTCCAAAATCTTCAGGCTTTAAAAGATCAAAAATATCTCTATTTAGCTCTAGATCTGGACATGCTGGATACCCAGGGGAGTATCTACATCCGATATATTGTTTCATTTTCACATCATGTAGGCTTGTACCTTCGTTTTTAAGTATATTTAGATCTAGTCTTATTTGTTTATGCACAACTTCGGCTAAAGCCTCAGCAAGTTCAACTCCAAGTCCATGAATCATATAATATTCACTAAATTCACCTTTATCATAAAGCTCTTTTTCATATTGACTCAAAACTGATCCAGCACTTACACAACTAAGAGCTATAACATCCATCTTATCATGCTCAAAATAATCTACTATATTTCTATGAGGTGGATACTCACTTCTAGGAAAGGCAATAGTTTTTATAGCTTTTTGTTTTATCTCTTCTAGTGGAAGTTTATTTAGCTCACTACTGCTATGATAAAAAAACTCTTCACCAAAAATATGCAATTTATCTCCATCTCTTCTACAAGGAAAATATCCATATAGTGCTATAGGAGTAAAAAGATTTTTATCTAAAAATAGATTTTTTAGCTTATCATAGAGTGGTTTTACTACATCTTGCTCTTGCTTTTGAAACTCTTGTGTTGTTTTGCCTTTTTTTCTATATCCCCATCTTTGTCTAAAAAGAACTCTATGATTTATCCATTTAAATGCAAGTTCTTCAAGCATAGGAGTTTTTAACTCTCTTCTTCCCCAAAAAGGTGGTATAAATGGCTCTTCTTTGACTCTTGGCATCTCTATCTCATCTAGTGGTGGAATAGGTGCTTTTTTATCTTTTGGTACAAAAACTACCTCTTCATCATCATCTCCGCCTGATTTGACCTTGTCTAGGTTTGTATCAAGCTCTCCACCTTTTTCTATCCTTTGCATAGCAACTACACCATCAAAAGCATCTTTACAATAAAATATAGGTCCACTATAGACTGGGCGACAAAAATCATCTATAAAGCTTTTTGTTAGTGCTGCTCCACCTAAAAGTACTGGCACTTTTATACCTGCTTTTTCTAGTTCTTCTAGGTTTTCTTTCATAACACCTGTACTTTTTACTAGTAAGCCGCTCATTCCTATAGCATCTACATTTTGCTCTTTTAGGACCTTGATAAACTCTGTTATTTCAGCTTTGATACCTATGTTTATCACCTTAAAGCCGTTGTTTGATAGGATAATATCAACAAGGTTTTTGCCCACATCATGAACATCGCCTTTTACTGTTCCTATGACTAGTGCTGCACTACTTGATTTTTCTTTTTTAGGTAAATATGGATTTAAAAAATCAACAGTAGCTTTCATAGTCTCTGCACTTTGTAATACAAAAGGAAGTTGCATAACTCCACTTCCAAAAAGCTCACCTATTTCTTTCATACCATCTATTAACCACTCATTTACTATAAGCTCTGGCGGTACTTCATCTTTTATAGAGTCCACCAAAGGAATAAGTCTTTGTTTATCACCATCTATTAAAAGCTTTTTAACCTTTTCTTCAGGAGATAAACGCTCAAATCCCTCATTTTTTTTATCTTCTACTCCCCTTTTTGTACTAAAATAATCTATAAACTTCAAGAGTGGCTCTCCCTCACGTTTATTATTAAAAAGTAGATCTTCACATACCTTTAGATCTTCATCGCTCATCTTTGCAATAGGTATCAAATGAGCAACATTTACTAT
>JAAYJJ010000149.1 GCA_012522985.1 Aliarcobacter butzleri | reverse complement strand
TAATAATATTGATACATTCTTAGAAGAGCTTTTACCAAGCTTACCAAAACACTTTACTAGAGTGATAAGAAATGAAGATCTATCTAAAGATGAGTTTTTAATAAACCAAGCCCATCTTGCTATCAAAGAGGCTTATTTAGCAACAAATGAGACAAAATATATCCTTCTTTGTGGACAAAGCTTTAGAAAAGAGGCTCAAAATGCACTACTAAAAATCCTAGAAGAGTCTCCAAGAAATATTATTTTTGCTATTATAACCACATCAAAAACCTCTTTATTGCCTACTATTCTTTCAAGAATGGCTTGTAAACACCTAAAAACAAAGAAAGTTTTTGATGATATAGAGCTTGATTTACAAAAACTTACAATAAAAGAGATATATGATTTTTTAAAACAAAATCAAAAAATATCCAAACTTGAAGCAAAAGCCTTGGTTGAATCGATCTTTTACAAATCCTTAAAACAAAAAATTAAATTCAATGAAAAAGAGCTAGAGAGCTTTTCAAATGCTAGTAAACTTATAGAGTTAAACTCTCGCCCTATTATAATAATATCTGCTTTATTATTAACTATTTTACATAAAAGAGGAAGATAATGGAGTTTTATAAAATCAACTCTACAAATCACTTAAGAGACTTTATAGATATTGGTTGTGATGAAATTGGTGCCAAAATAATGGCAAAAAAAGCTAAACTTCATATGCTATATATCAAAAACATTCATTTTGCAGCAGCAAATATCCTAAAACAAGATGCCTTGTCTATTGGTGCAGAGCTTGTAGTTCCACAAGGTACTATTATAGGGCAAAATAAATATGTAAATGCTATACTTATAGGAAATAGTAAACACTTTGAAATCTTATCAAAAAAAGAGCTTATTCAACCTTTTGGACTAAAAGAGTTAGCAAAAAATCTTCTTTCTTTTACAAAAGAAAATAAAAACAACATCAAAATAATGGGTGTAGTCAATATCAATGAAGATAGTTTTGTAAGTTCAAGTAGAGCAAAAAGTACCAAAGATGCTTTAAATAAAATAGAAACTATGATAAGTGATGGTGCAGATATTATAGATATAGGTGCAGCTTCAAGTAGGCCTGGAAGTGATATATTAGAAGCAAATATAGAGCTAGATAGAGTAAAAAATCTTCTTGATGAGATAAAAAAAGTCTCTCTTTATAAAAAAGCTATCTTTAGTATAGACTCTTTTAATGAAAAAGTAGTTGATTATGCACTAAATTGTGGATTTAAAATAGCAAATGATATAACAGGTTTAAGCAATGAAAATATCGCTAAAATAGCTTCAAGCTATAATGCTAGTGTTGTTATTATGCATATGCAGGGCAATCAAAAAACCATGCAATTAGATCCAAAATATGAAGATGTAATTTTAGAGATAGATGAGTTTTTTAGCTCAAGAATCCAAATAGCACAAAAATACAATATAAAAGAGATTATTTTAGACGTTGGTATAGGTTTTGGCAAAAAACTTGAACACAATCTAAAGCTTATTAAACATCTTGATAGTTTTAGACATTTTGGATATGAACTCCTTGTAGGAGCTAGTAGAAAATCTATGATAAATGATATCATACCAACACCTATACAAGAGCGTCTTAGTGGGACTTTAACCTTGCATTTAGAAGCTATTAGAAATGGTGCTTCCATTATTAGATGTCACGATGTAAAAGAGCATTTTCAAGCTATAAAAGTATTGCAAAAACTTCAAAAAATATGATATAATATTCCAACCAAAACAACATAAGGAATATCAATGTTTGATGATGAATTTGATGACGATTACTTCGATGATGCTGAAGAAGATGATGAACTAGATGGGTTTTATGATAGTGATGATGATCTTTTTGATGAAGATGAAGAACTATATGGAATCAATGGATTTGGCGATGAAGATGAAGAAGATAATGAAGATTTCTATGAAGATGACGACTTTTAATTAAGAGGTATATTTATACTTCTTAATTCTTCTGTTTTTTGGAAAATAAAATGGCTAAGGTGGTTTATTCATCTATAATTCCTAACTCATAAATGATATTTATAAATTCTTCTTTTTGAGTTACTGAAATATTTTCAATTATCTTCTTATGATTATTAATAAGTTGCTCTCTATATTTAGTATTTTTTTTCTTATGAATAATGTCAAAGCACTCGGCATACTGCTCGAATTCTAAAATTATTTGATCTTTTTTTAAATGATAATCAATCCCGCCCATTGATTTAATTTCAACATGATTGGACGAAATTTTTTCTAAATTCCAAATTTGTCCCTTATGATTTTTGATATTACGAGAAGCTATTTTAGAGTTTCCAGATAAAATATCCATTACATTATGACTATAACCATTTCTTGTAGCCCATGATGAAAAAAGATCCTTATCATGGCACATCAACATATATAAATAAAAATCGAAATTTACCCCATCGTTTTTGATAGTTGAAATATGAAAATGCAATCCCGTATCGTCATTTGTATAACCATACTCTTGAATAATTTTTAATATATTATTTATATAATGTTTGATACCATTTTTCGAAGTAATAGGAACTGAAATTTCTATGCCATTATCTTCTAAGGAATGATCAGGTTTTATTTGTATACACTGATTTTTATCAACATCACTAGGTAAAGATACAAAATCCAATAAAATATCAGCATTGGAAAACTGCAATATTTTATCTTTTATTTCAAGTACAGTTGCTTGAAAATCTAAAGTTTTTTTGATATAAAACTCAAATTCACACCCATACTGGTATATATCTTCTAAAGCTAAATCAAAACTATCAAATTTAGCATTTTTATTTGCAAGAAATCTTTGGGTTGTTTGATTTGCCATTTAGTTTAATCTTTCTAAAAAATGATCAAACTTTTTAACTTTATACTCTGAGTTGTTTTCCCAAACTTTCAAAGGTTTTTGCTCTATAGGAATCTTCGCATCTTTTCTGATATAAACAAATGCTATCATTTCGCCCTTATGAGTCTTGACTTTTATTCTTTCCCTTTGATAAAGATCAGGTACACCCTCAAATTCATCAATCTCATTAAGTATCTCTTTTCTATTGATTTGATACAGTTCACCTTCTATTTTGGATATTGGTTGTGGTATTAAATATGGATAATTCCCAAAACTATCCTCAAACATTCCAAACTTTTTAATTGTTCTAGCTTTTCCAATTCTTATAGTTGATTTAGATAAAAGACTATGATTATCAAAACCTTTTTTTAGTGAACCATACACAAACAAATATTCATTAAAATGTTTAATTTTTTTAAAATAACCTCTATCTACTATTGAAATAAATCCTCTATCATGTAATCTATGTAAATATTGACGACGTGTATCAACGCTAAGACCTTTGATATCTATATAAGAAAAAGGAAATACTTTATCATATGGTAAAGCTTTGATTTTAGATTCTAATTGTTGCATTATCATAAAAACTCTCCCTTCTATATCGTTACTATATTATAGCATATTTTATATAAAAGTGTCACGATAAGTGAATTAAATACTATTTATACTTCTTAATTCTTCTGTTTTTTGAAAAATAAAATGGCTAAGGTAGATGATATAAAGTGGATAGAGTATTATCCCAACAACAGGGATAAGTGCTATTATAAAACATATAAAAGTCTTAATTTTTAGATTTAGATAGTTATTATCTTTAATCTTTTTATACTCTTGAAGAGTATTGATAGAGCTTAATATATCAAAAAGTATAGTTTTATGAAAAAAGTAATACATTGGTAAAAATATCAATAAATTTAATATCGGTATAAAATAAAATGGTATCAAAACAATAAAAAGTACTATTGTAATAATAATAGTTTTTAAATAAAACCAAATAAAAGTACCAAAAGATAAGCCATATAGATCAACATCAGCATAATATCTATTTTTTATATCCTTTATAACTATAGGAGTAAAAAGTCCTATAATAAAAGAGTACAATATAAAAAATATATAATAAATAATAAGTCCAAAACCTAGAAAAAAGAGCAGATTTAATACAAAAGAAAATATAGCTTGTTTTAATATAAAATCAACTATTACACTATCTTTTAAGCCTTCTAAAAAATACCAATTATTTCCATCTATAAATAATAATAACTCCTCTTTTATTCCGCTAAATCCATCAAAAGCTAGATATAAAGATCCAAATGATACAAAAAGAGTTATCAATAAACTATATAAAGTTACTCTTATAATATTTGACGTAAAAAAATCATCAATAGATTGAGATATTAGGTTTTTATTCATAAAAACATTGTAGCAAAGTACCTCTTAAAAAGAGGTACTTTATATAATATGATTAGTTAAAATCAGGTTTTGGAGTTTTGTCAGTTATTACTGGTAATTGTGGGTAAGTAATAGCTGGTTTTTTTCCTGTTAAAGCGTTTAAAAATGTTACAATTTTATCAGCTTCTTTATCATTGATTTTTGTTCCAAGTTGGATAGCTCCCATAAGCTTAACAGCCTCTCTTAATGTCCATACATTACCATTGTGGAAATATGGAGCTGTTTCTTGAATATTTCTAAGTGTTGGAGTTTTGATCATACCATCTTGTGTACCTGTAAAACCACCAACGTTTAAGTCATATTTAGAACTATCAAATGGTTGCATAGTACCACCTAGTCCTATATCATTGTGACAAGCTGCACAACCTTTGTCTAAAAATAGAGTTAATCCCTCTTTTTCTTCTTTTGTAAGAGAGTTTAAATCTCCATGCATAAATGTATCAAATCTTGAAGGAGTAATAAGAGTTCTTTCAAATACTGCAATTGTATCTGTGATTAGTTCAAATGTAATTTTTACATCATTACCATAAACTTTTTTAAATTCTGCTACATATCCTGGCATAGAATTAACTCTAGCCTCAACTAACTCTTTTGGAGCAGCCATTTCTGGACCAGCTTGTACTGGACCTTGTGCTTGAGCTTCTAAGTGAGGATCTCTACCATCCCAAAATTGTGCTTGGTTTAAAACAGAGTTATAAACAGTTGGTGAATTTAAATGAGCTGGATTTGGTGTCCATTTATGACCTACAGCAGCACCTACTCCATCAGCACCACCCATACCTAAGTTGTGACAAGTATTACAAGAAATCAATCCACTTTTAGATAATCTTGGATCAAAGTATAGTTTTTTACCAAGCTCTACTTTACACTCTGTGATTGGATTTTTTGGATTATCAACTAATTTCAATATTTCTAATTGTGAATTAGGTATTGGTAGTAATCCAAAATCTTTAGCTTTTTGCAACAAAGCAGCATCATTTGCCGAAGCAAAAGAACCTGCTAATACTAAGCTACTTACAACAGCACTTAACTTTTTCATTTAGCATCCCCTTTTATAATCAAAAATGTTTATAGTTGTTATAACTAACCACTATAAAGGAATTATACAATAT
>JAAYJJ010000148.1 GCA_012522985.1 Aliarcobacter butzleri | reverse complement strand
CTGTTATGTTGATTTTGTAAAGATTATTTACAAAAATATAGCTTTTACCTTAGTTCAAAAGTATGGAATAAAATATCAACTCTTAAAAGATATTTTTTTTAGAGTTGATTTTACAGCTATAATCAAAGATGATAAGATTTTATTTACTCCAAATTTAAATAGTTACAACTTTGAAGAGCTTATAAATGATATATATAAGGGACTAGATAGACTTTGTAGTGAATATAATAAGAGTATTATTATAGCATTTGATGAGTTTCAAGAGATAGCTAATTTTCTAGAGCCTAGCGTATATAAGACATTTTTTAAATATATTTTTCAAAATCAAGAGTTTAGATATATATTTACGGGATTTAAAAAACAAGTTTTATGTGATTTATTCAATAAAAAGAGTTCACCATTATATAATAGGGCGGTTTGTATAGAGTTAAAAGCTATAGATAAGATGATTTTTTATGATTTTGTCAATAATAAGCTTCAAAATAGGCTCCCTTTTGAAATATTTGATAGATTGTACCTTAAAACTGAAGGAGAATCAAAGCTTATTCAAGAGGTTTGTTATCATATATATTGTTTTTTATCTTCAAATCAAAATAAACAACTTAACTCTGAAATAGTTGATAATATATGTAATTCGCTTCTAGAGAGTAAGAGTGAATATTTTAAATTACTTTTAAATGAACTATCAATACCACAAAAAATAGCACTTAAAGCAGTTGCTTTAAATAATGGTATAGAACTATATAAAAAAGAGAATCTTTTTAATCTTCATGTTACAAAATCATCTCTTAATACTGCTATAAGAAGATTATACAAAAATGATATTATAGATAAAGAGGATCAAAAATATTATATTACAAATAAATGTTTTGATTTATGGTGTAAAAAAGAGTTTATTTAGTAAAATAATTTTTGATACTAGACTCTATTTACACCATATATTTAAAGATAAATCTCTTCTTTGATTTTAAGATTGAAGCCTTGTAAACCAATAAAAGAGTGTTTATTTCCACTAGTAGATATAAGTTTAATCTCTTCTATACCTAGATATTTAAGTATTTGAGCTCCTATACCATAGCTTTTCATAGTTTTGTTTTCTTTTGAGCCATTTTGCATAAAAATCAAAATACCACCCTTTGTTTGTAAGAAATTTATGGTTTTTAGTATAGATTGGAGTTTGTTATAGTTTAAAAATAGATCTATATCAAGCTCGATAGTATGAAACTTAGCTAAAGATGTTTTTTGTATTTCACCAAATTGTAGTACTATATGCTCATTTTGAAGATGATCTTCAAAAACTCTTTTTATAACATGGGCTCCAAAAAATTCTATGGTTTCTTGAGAAACTTCTTTAATTAACATCTCAAAAGCCAATCTATACTCTACCAAATCAGAGATATATACACTTTTAAGGTTATATTGTTTGGCAAAAATATCAAGATCATCACGTCTAGCCATAGATCCATCTTCTTTCATAATTTCACAAATAACAGCTTCACCACTGAATCCTGCTAATTTACATAGATCAAGAGAGCCTTCTGTATGTCCTGTTCTTACCAATACTCCACCTTTTTTAGCAATAAGAGGGAAAATATGCCCAGGTTTTACTAGCTCGTTAGCTTGTGAGATATTAGAAGCTAAGATTTTGATTGTATCATCTCTTTCTTTTGTACTTATACCAGTACTTGCACTTGTAGCATCTACACTTACAGTAAAGGCTGTTTCATGACAAGAAGTGTTGCTACTAACCATAGGAGTAAGTTCTAGTCTTGTTGCTGTTTCTTGATTGATACTTACACAAATAAGTCCTTTGGCATATGTTGCCATAAAGTTTACATGCTCTGGAGTACTTAATGCTGCTGCATAAACTAAATCTCCCTCATTTTCTCTATCTTCATCATCAAGCATAATAACCATTTTGCCCTTTTTTATTTCATCAATAGCCTCTATAACTCTTAAAATAGCATCAGACATAAAATACACCTTTTTTATATAATGAGACGATTATATCACAATTTTTCATAAATTTATATAAATTATCCAAAACGCTCTTGACAAATTGAAAAAGTTTTAGTATAATTCCACCCACTCAAAAGGATATTGGGGTATCGCCAAGCGGTAAGGCAACTGGTTTTGGTCCAGTTATTCGGGGGTTCGAATCCCTCTACCCCATCCATTAGACTTATTTTATATTATCGCGGGATAGAGCAGTTCGGTAGCTCGTCGGGCTCATAACCCGAAGGTCGTAGGTTCAAATCCTCCTCCCGCAACCAATCAAACAGATCACCATATTAAACTTTATAGCACTTTCAATAAGAAGAAACATTATCCAAAAGTCTCTACCAAAAGAATATTGATATTTCTATCAAAAACTATTAAATAAAGAGCTAGAAGAAAATAGCACTATTTCTACACTACAAACTCTTATAGCTATATCAAACTCTGCTGGTGGAGGAGCTAGAGCTAAAGTAATGGTAGGGTTTAATCCAAAAGATAAGTCTATTAGTCTAACAAGACAACAAGGTGATTTTCCAAAAGATTATCTACCTGTAATTATAAAATATGATGATAAAGATATATCTATCTATCCAAATTTAGCAAGTAAATATAAAGATGTTTCAATTGTTACAAAACTAGAGTATTTATACTATCTTTTTGCCAAAGAAGCTGGAATAAATATGCGTGATTGTGAACTCTTAGAGCTTGATGGAAGATCTCACTTTTTAACATATAGATTTGATAGAAGAGATGATCAAAGATTTCATATCCATTCATTATCTGGTATGATGCACTATAATCGAGCTGAAACTTATAATGACTTTTTAGATTTGCTTAGAATTTCACTCAAACTTAATCTATCACAAAAAGAAAAAGAGCAAATAGTAAAACTAATTTTATTTAATGCTATTTTTGCAAACAAAGATGATCATTCAAAAAACTTCTCTTTTCTTATGGATAGCAAAGGTTCTTGGAGTTTTGCACCTGCTTATGATCTAACATATACAACAAATGCTTATCATCAAATGCTACTAGGAAGTAAAGTTTTAAATAGAGCTACATATGATGATATTGTAAATGCTTTTAAGCCTTTTAATATTAGTGAGCAATTTATAAAAGAGAATATTCAAAACCTAATAGATATAAAACACAATAATCTATTAAAAGAGGCTATAAATCTTGGCATCCCAAAAGAGTTTGCAAATAATATCTTAGAAGATAGCAAAAATGTAGATGAACTTTTTTTACAAGGAGTCAAAAAATGAAAGAGCTAGATTTTAGTTTAGCCTCATCGCAAGAGATAGCACAAGAATTAGCCGCAAGAGCAAAATATAAAAGAAAAAAGTTTATTTCACAATATGGAACTCAAAAAGAGTTTTCCCAGCATATAGGCATGAGTTATAGAAGTTATCAAGAGTTTGAAATAAGTGGAAAAGTGACTTTAGAGAAATTTATTGATATTTTAAGAGGGCTTGATGCATTAGAGCAGATTAAAGATGTTTTAGAGCTAACTGATGAAGAGTTGTTTAAATAATCCCAGATTATGCAAAAAGTGATAAATGAGTGATATTGTAGTCTATAATGATGGTGAGCTAGAGATAGAT
>JAAYJJ010000147.1 GCA_012522985.1 Aliarcobacter butzleri | reverse complement strand
CAAATATTATGTAATAGATTTGAAAAAATTTAGTATAGTTTACTATTAAACAATCAGCCCAAAAGACTCATCTCTTTGGTGTTTATACTATGACATATTTTCATACCATAAAGATAGATATTCCATGAGATATAAATCCATAAGAAAAAGAAGAGTATTACACTAAGTGAGCCATAAAGTGTTGTATAGGTTTTATTTAATAAAACATATTGAACAAACAGATTTTTTGTACCAATAAGAGCTATAAGTGTTAGAAAAGATGAGCTAATAAGTGCCTTGAATGAAACTTTTCTATTAATAGAAATATCAAATATAACTATCATTAAAAACCACAAAAATCCAAATGTAAGCAAACTACTAAAAAGTGAACTTTTACTAAAAGAGATAACATATAAAAATACCACAAAAAGTATAGGAACTATCAAAAACAAAGAGCTATAGATAAAAAGCACCTTATAAAAAGGTCTTTTTTTGACATTGTGGATTTTATTGATAATATACTCATAATCTCTAAAAAACATAGTAAAAACAAATATTAAATATCCAAATCCTACATATCCAAAGGAGTCTGATTTTTGTAAAAACTTAGTTATAAAGCTATCTATTCTTTGTGAATGAGATGGATTGATAAGATCTAGGATATATTTTAAAAGTAAATCACTATTTTCTTGAAGGATTTCCAAGCTAGATACAAACCATATTAAAAGTGCTAAAATAGGAAGTAAAGAAAAAATAGTAAAAAAGCTTAAACTTGCAGCATAATAAGGTGTATCATCTCCGATAAACTCAAATATCTGTTTTATATAGTATTTGAGTTTATCCAAGCTTTATAGTCCCATTTTGTGTGGGTTTAGGATGTTGTTTGGATCAAAAGCCTTTTTGATACTTCTAAAAAGCTCCATCTCAGCATCACTAAATGCCATATGCATAAATGGTGCTTTTGCTATACCTATACCATGCTCACCACTAAGTGTTCCACCAAGATCCACTGTGATTTGAAATATCTCTTCTATAGCTTTATGTCCAAGTTCTACTGAAGCAGGATCACTAGCATCACACATAACATTTGTATGTACATTACCATCACCAGTATGCCCAAAACAAGGTATATTTAAGCCATATTTTTGACTTACTTCGCTTATAGCAGCCAAAAGATCTGGTAGTTTACTTCGTGGGACGGTGATATCTTCGTTTAGCTTTTTATCACCATAAACAGCTAGTGATGGACTAGCATTTCTTCTAGCAAACCAAAGTGAGGCACTTTCAGCTTTATTACTAGCTATTTTAAACTCACTACATCCATTTTCTTTAAATTTATCTTCTATGATTTGAAGTTGTTCATCAAGATCTGCTGTAGAGTTGCCATCAACATCAGTTACAAGTATAGCTCCAGCTTCAATAGGCAATCCTTTTTGAAACTTTTGCTCAACTGCTCTTATAGTTAGGTTGTCCAAAAACTCCATAGCAACAGGTGTAACCCCACTAGCCATTGTCTTATAAACAGCATTCATAGCATCATTTACAGTAGGAAAAACGCCCATAGCAGTTTGGCTCATCTTTGGTTTTGGTATAAGCTTAAGAGTGATTTCAGTAATAACCGCCAACGTACCCTCACTAGCTATCAAAATACCAGCTATATTGTATCCTGCTACATCTTTGATGGTTTTTTTCCCAGCTCTTATAATCTCTCCATTTGGTAAAACAGCTCTTAATGCCATAACATAATCTTTTGTTATACCATATTTTGCAGCTCTCATACCTCCAGCATTTTCACTTACATTGCCACCAAGAGTAGAGTAGCTCTCACTTGCAGGATCAGGTGGATAAAAAAGCCCAACCTCTTCAACTGCTTTTTGTAGATCCATATTTACAAGCCCAGGTTGAACAACAGCTACCATATTTTGCATATCTATCTCTAGTAGTTTGTTCATATGTCGCTCTAAAGAAAGAATAATCCCACCACTAGCAGGTAGTGCCCCACCAGTAAAGCCACTTCCAGCACCTCGTGGAACTACTACTATTTTTTTCTCATTGCAATAAGCTAAGATTTTGCTTACCTCTTCTTCGTTTCTAGGGAAAAGTACCGCATCAGGCTCAAAACGACTCTTTGTAGCATCATAACAATACGCTATTAAGTGTGCCTTGTCACTTTTTAGGTTCTCAATTCCTACAATGCTTTTAAAAAACTCTAAATCTTTGTTATCTATCATAATTATAATCCTAAAAGTTGTAAATAATAGTTATTGTAGTTTTCTATACTACTAGCACCAAAGTTAAAAATACCTAGTTTAATATCCTCTACATTTGTATAAAAAGGAGTCATATTTTCATCACTTGTTTCTACTTTGATTTTATACTCTTCAATAATAATAAATGTTTTAGCATCAACTATATATATATGATCTTCTATAGCAAAAAACAGTGTTCCTATGTTGTTGATTTCGCAAAACTTTTTAAAATCTTTAAGAGATGGTACTGGTTCTTGTTCACTTTTTAGATAAGCTGCTAGGATATCACTATGTATAAAATTTTGTTGTTTGAAGTTATTTTGTACAAGATTGTAAACTTCAAAATTTGGAGCTATTAAAATAGATGTATTATACATATGGTTTAAAATAGCTTTATCTCCATTTTGAACTTTAATATTTGGAGTTGGTATAGCTTGAGCATTTTCAAATACTTTATAACTTATAGATATATTTGAGTTTTGAGGTGAGCTTGAAGTTACTTCAAAATCAGCTATAATTATAGACTTTGATTCATCAAAATTGTGTATAATCACACCAGTTTGCCCAGGGGTTAAGTTGGCTATATCTATAGTAGCACTATTTGTGGATAGATTTGAAATAGTTGTTATTTGCTGCTCTAAACTAGCATAAACCAATGAAGAGAGTAAAAATAAAAAGAGTAATAGCTTTTTGATCATAGTTTTTAACCTTTAATGTTTTGTTTTGAGTATTTTATCTAAAATTTTATAAAAGTAAGTACTATATTTATAATTTACAAGTTTAAATATATTTTTAAGTTTATTTTGGTATAATGCCACACTTTTTAAAGTAAATAAACAGAAGGTGAAAATATGTTAGAAGGAATAATTAGAGATAGTATTGCAAAAAGCTCTACAAAAGCTTTAAGACAAGATGGTTATCTAATTGCAAACATTTATGGTAAAGGTTTAGAAAACATAAATGCAGCATTTAAAAGAAATGATTTCATAAAAGCAGTTAAAACTAAAGATAGTTTAGCTTTTGATATCAAAGTTGGAGATAAAACTCTAAGTGTTGTTATCAATGAATACCAAAGAGATCCAGTAACAAATGAGTTGTTACATGTTGATTTAATGGTTGCACAAAAAGGTGTAAGAACATCATATAAAGTTCCCGTAACTGTTGAAGGTACTCCAGTTGGACTTAAAAACAAGGGTCTTTTTGTATATCACAAAAAAAGAATCCCAGTAAAAGCTTCAATAGAGAATTTACCAAAAAGCTTTCATATACAAGTAGATGATCTAGATACTGGTGATAACGTATTAATCAGAGATTTAACTATGCCTGAGGGTGTACAATGTTATCTTGATATCAGAGTACCAGTTGTAGGTGTAATAAAAGCTAAATAATGCATCTAATAGTAGGTCTTGGTAATCCTGGAGAAAAATACTCCAATACAAGGCATAATGTAGGTTTTATGGTTATCGAAGAGATAATCAAATACCTACAAACTACTACTATAAATAAATCAAACTTTCAAGCACTATGCTATAAAGCAGGTGATCAAATCTACTTAAAACCACAAACTTTTATGAATCTTTCAGGTGATAGTGTAAACTCAGTTAAAAAATATTTTAATATAGAAACTAGTAATATTATAGTAATACATGATGATTTAGATCTTCCATTTGGTAGTGTAAGATACAAAATAGGTGGTGGACATGGTGGACACAATGGCCTAATATCAATAGATTCTCATATAGGCAAAGAGTATATAAGAGTAAGGATTGGCATAGGTAAACCAGAAGATAAAGATATGGTTGCAAACTATGTATTAAGTGATTTTTCTAAAGAGCAATTTAATAATTTAAAGGATATAATAGCTAGATGTATTGAAGCTATCAAAGCATTACAAACATTGCCTCTAGCGGTGGTTCAATCAAAATATACTATCAAACTCTAAAGGGTTCTATATTGTCTATATTACAAAAATATATTTTCTCAAAATATCTAAAACTTTTTTTAATTATACTTTTTTCTTTGGAACTTTTTTTTGTTATATTTGAATTTGTTCAAAATCTAGATGCAATTCCCTCATCAGCCAACTTAGTAGCCTTGTATATATTTTATAATGCAATTTTTACACTTACTATTGCTCTTCCTTTATCTTTGGTTTTTGCATGGATTGTTATGCTGATTATTATGATAAGAAACAATGAAATAATAAGTATATTCTCTCTTGGATCAAGAAAAAGAAATCTTTTTTTGCCAGTAATAACTATCAATCTACTAGCAATTTTGACTCTTGTGGCTCTTCAATCAAGCCCTTTGGCTTATGCTTATGAGAAGAAAAAGCAGATATTAGAAGGAGATTATTTTAGCTCTTTAAAAGAGGATATTTTTGTTAAATATGATAACTTCTATGTCTATTTTAAAAAATTATATCCTTTAGAAAATAGAGCTGAAGATATAGAGATATTTGAACTAAGTGATAAAGATTTATTACAAAGTATATCAGCAAAAAAAGCCTATTTTCAAAACAATAGATGGTATGTAATAGATGCAAATATTATTAAAAAACCAAAAGAGATGGATTTTGATAAAACAAAACTAACATATTCATATGAGAAGTTTATCTATACACTAGATGGATTTAAGCCAAAGATTTTGGATAATGTTTATACTCAAAATGCAAATTACTCTATTATAGATGCCCTAGAGGCTTATTTTGTATTGAGTAAACAAGGTGTTAATACTGATAAAATAAGAGCTATTATTTATTATCAAACGATTATACCACTATTTGCTATACCTTTAGTTTTTATGTATTATATGTTTATATCTATGAGTAATAGATTTTTTGAACCCAAAATATATACAAGTGCTACTATTTTTGGAACTTTATTTGTTTGGGGAGGATTTTTTTTATTTTACAAATTTGGTATAAGTGGAGTTATTTTACCCGAACTAGCTCTTGTTTTGCCTTTTGTAATATTGTGTTTAGTGGCATATTTGATCTATCTAAAAAAACCAATACCATCATAAGGGAATATTTTGACAAAACCAAAATCATATGGAATTGCCCCATATTATAAAAAAAATGGTAAAATTTACCTTTTTTTATGCAAAGCAAGTGATAGTAGAACAAAATGGGGTTTTTTAAAAGGAACTATTACATCTAAAGAAGATCCAAAAGAGTGTGCAAAAAGAGAGTTTTATGAAGAGTCAAATATCCCAATAAAGCTAGAGTATTTTGAAGAGTATTTTGAACAAATCAATATCAAAAAAGATGTTGGAGTTTGGCTAGTAGATGCTAGTAAAATAAAAAACTTTGAAAACTATTTTGATAGCAACTTAAAGCTAAAATCTAAATATAGATCCAAAGAATTAACAGATGCTGGACTTTTTGAAATATATAAAATGCCACCATCAAAAAACAATCAATTTAAAATAATATTTGATATAGTATATTTCTTAAAACATCAAAAGTTTGGAGACTCTAGTGAATTATAGATATATTGGTAAAAGTGGATTAAGAGTTAGTCCTATATGTATGGGAACTATGACATTTGGAACAAGTTGTGATAAAAGTGAGGCTTTTAGAATACTTGATTATGTATATGATAGGGGAATAAATTTTTTCGATACTGCTGAACTTTATCCTGTACCACCAAATAAAGATCTTGCTGGAATAACTGAGCTATGGCTAGGTGAGTGGATAAAAAGTAAGCCTAGAGATAGTCTTATTATAGCTTCAAAAGTTGCTGGAGCTGCAAATGGATGGTTTGTGCCACCTATTAGACATGGACTTACTGCTATAGATAGATTTCATATCAAAAAAGCTATAGAGGGTAGTTTAAAAAGATTAAAAACAGATTATATAGATTTATATCAGATGCATTGGCCTGATACTTTAGTACCTATAGAGGAGTCTTTAAGAGCTTTTGATGAGCTTATAAAAGAGGGTAAGGTTAGATATATTGGTACTTCAAATGATAGTGCTTATGGACTTACAAAAGCTACTATTGTATCAAAGTATGAAAAATTATCTAGATTTGAATCAATCCAAAATAACTTTTCTTTAAATAACCCTAGATTTTTAGATGAACTTGCACATATATGTAAACAAGAGAAAATTTCACTACTTCCATATTCACCTATAGCTGGAGGTGTGTTAAGTGGTAAATATAATAATAAAATTTTAGATAGTAGTGCTAGATATGCTTGGTATTTAAATAATAGTGATAAAAGAGTACAATCTCAAGCGTTAA
The DNA here is from genome assembly GCA_012522985.1 of Aliarcobacter butzleri. Lineage (GTDB taxonomy): Bacteria > Campylobacterota > Campylobacteria > Campylobacterales > Arcobacteraceae > UBA6211. Next base: position 1,660 of record JAAYJJ010000147.1, on the reverse strand, counting down.
GGTTTGTAAATGAGAAGAGTTTAAAAACTACACAAGAGTATATGAGATTGGCAAAAGAGTATAATCTCTCTCCTGTAACATTGGCTGTTGCTTGGAGTATGAGTTTTGATTTTGTGGCATCAACTATTATTGGTGCTAGAAAAGTAGAACAACTTGATGACTCTTTGAAGGCTTTAGATGTAGTTTTAAATAAAGAGATATTAAAAGAGATAGAAGAGATTCAAAGTGATATTATGTATCCTATGGGTTAGGATGCTTTATTGGCTTTTTATAGTTTTTTTGGTAAAATAGTGGTATAAAATAGATAATGGAATTTTTATGGATAATTATGAATATACAGAGCTTTTAAAGCTATTAGAGAAGAAGTTACAAAATATAGAGGATATTTTAAATCCTAAAACTATTAAAGATAGACTTAAAGAGATAGAGACTCTTGAAGCAGATGAAGGTTTTTGGAGTGATGTACAAAGTGCAACCAATATAGGCAAAGAGAAGAATATACTCTTATCAAAGCTAAGTAAATATTCAAAAGCAAAAGCTGCTATTGAAGATGCAAGAGAGCTATATGAACTAGCTTCAATGGAAGATGATATTGATACTATAAACTCACTCTTTGAAGATTCTGATACATTAGAAGAGCTAGTTAAAAAGACTGAAATAGAGGTAATGTTAAGTAATGAACATGACGCTTTTAATGCAATAGTCTCTATTCACCCAGGTGCTGGTGGAACTGAGTCTCAAGATTGGGCTAGTATTTTATATAGAATGTATCTAAGATGGGCTGAGAGAAGAGGCTTTAAAGTAGAGATCTTAGACTATCAAGATGGAGAAGAAGCTGGTATTAAAGATGCTTCTTTTATCATAAGAGGTGAAAATGTATATGGTTATCTAAAGGTAGAAAATGGTATTCATAGGCTAGTGCGAATCTCTCCTTTTGATTCTAATGCAAAAAGACATACATCTTTTGTATCTGTTATGGTTTCTCCTGAAGTTGATGACAATATAGATATAGTAATAGAAGATAAAGATATAAGAATAGATACTTATCGTGCTAGTGGTGCTGGTGGACAACATGTAAATAAAACAGAAAGTGCCATAAGAATAACACATATCCCTACCAATCTAGTAGTACAGTGTCAAAATGATAGATCTCAACATAAAAACAAAGATACTGCTATGAAGATGCTTAAATCTAGACTTTATGAGCTAGAACTAGCCAAACAACAAGCGGCACTTGATGGTAAACCAAAGAGTGAAATAGGGTGGGGACATCAAATACGAAGTTATGTTATGCAACCATATCAACAAATCAAAGATAATAGAAGTAATATAGGATATTCAAATGTATCAGCTATATTAGATGGTGATTTGGATAAGGTCTTAGAAGATGTGCTTATTTCACAACAAAAATAAGTTTGTGAGGTTAAAACCTCACTTCCATGTGGTATGAATCCCAAAAAAATGGATTGCAATATTGGAAGTAAGGTTTTTTAAAGAGTGCTAAAGTACAAGAATATTGCTAAACTACTCCACTTCAAAAGTAGTACTAGCTAGTTCTTCTTCACCTTTTAGTACTTTGAAAGTCCAAGTACCTTTATCTCTACCATCTAAAAATCTATAATCATATATAGAGCTATTTTTAGCTGAGATTGTTATATCT
>JAAYJJ010000146.1 GCA_012522985.1 Aliarcobacter butzleri | reverse complement strand
TAATATTTGTAAAATTTTATTTTGTATTTTTATATTACTTATAGAAGACAACTTTTTGATAAGCCTACTTTTAGCAATTGCTCTTATTTGCTGACATAATAATATTGAAGGTACCAAGAGTTCATCAAGCAACAACTCATTTGGGTAAATTTTTCTTCCATTTTTTAATGATGTTATAGGGATAACAGTTACAATATCCAAAATATTTTCATATTTATTTGATATTATCAAAACAGGTCTAGTTCCTGACTGTTCCCTTCCAACTATAGGATTTAAATCAGCTAAATATATATATCATATTGCTTCATTACAGACCTCATTATCAGCATACTTAAAGTCATCCATAACTTCTTGTATATCCTGAATATAAAGCCTATCTTTAGATGCTTCAATCATAGCTTTTTTATATTGTTCTTTCTTATTTTTTTCTATCAAAAGTTCTAAAGCATTTGATACAAGATTTGAAAAAGATCCATAATTATATATTAGATCACTTGATTCTAACAGATCATACAAAGAGTTTTCAATAGTTACTGTTTTTCTTAACATATCCACCCCTTTAGTTCTTTTCTTTTATCTATTATATCATAGATATTTTAAAATATATTAAAAAATTTTATTTAATTAAGCTGATGTTCAAACTCTGGGACTATCTTTTTTAGTTTAGATATTTTATCATCACTATTTAGTAACTCTTTTATATCACTATTTAGTAACTCTATATCATACTGTGTCTTTCCTGCTACCATTATAGATGGATACTGTGTTGTTTTATCACTATCATCTATCAAAAGCTCTTCATATAGCTTTTCGCCGACCCTTAGTCCACTAAACTCTATATCAATATCACTTCTACCACTTAAATCTATCATCTTTTTAGCAAGATCTACTATTTTGATAGGATCTCCCATATCCAAAATAAATATCTCCCCACCTTTACCAATACTTGCAGCTTGAAGAACAAGCTCACAAGCTTCAGGAATAAGCATAAAATATCTTGTAATATCTGGATGGGTTACAGTTATTGGACCACCTTTTTCTATTTGGGCTTTGAATTTTGGTATTACACTACCACTACTTCCTAGTACATTGCCAAATCTAACTGAAACTATCTCTGTTAAGTTTGATATAGAGTTTTGAGCATAAAGTTCACAAATTCTCTTTGTTGTACCCATTACATTTGTAGGACGAACTGCTTTGTCTGTAGATATAAGCACAAACTTTTCTATTCTATACTTGATAGCCAAATCTATAGCGTTTTTAGTTCCTATGATATTGTTTAAAATAGCCTCTTGAATATTGTGTTCTACTAGTGGCACATGCTTATAAGCAGCTGCATGGATAACAATCTGGGGCTTATATTTAATATATGTTTTTTCTAATAAATTATAGTTTCTTACACTTTGCATAACTGGTATGATATCTTTTTGTCCTAACTCTTCTAGTATAGAGTAGAGATTAAACTCACTATGATCAAGTAAAATAAGTGTTTTAGCTTCATATTTTTTACATTGTCTAGCAATTTCACTTCCTATACTTCCACCAGCACCAGTAATAAGGACTACTTTATCTTTGATAAAGCTTTGTATTTTTGATTTGTCTAGATCTTTTGGGTGCCTTGCTAAGAGATCTTCAACAGTAATATCTTTTAGTTGTCCACTTTGTTCATCTTCTTTAAAAGTATTTACTATTTTAATCTCTTTAATATTATAAGTTTTTAAGTCTTCATATATTTTTAGAAGTTCATTTTGAGTATAATGCTTTGTTATTATCACCGCTTCTATACTGTTTTCTT
>JAAYJJ010000145.1 GCA_012522985.1 Aliarcobacter butzleri | reverse complement strand
CTTAAATGTTCCACTAAAGGCAAAGATAAGTATTGGTAAAAACTGGGGAAATTTAAGTTAATTTGAGTCTAAATCTTAAAAAAGCTTATTTTTGTTACTAAAATGTGTAATAAAAATAATAAATAGCCCAAAAACATTTGACAAATTTAATAATTTTTGATAATATACTATAAAGTTATTAAAAAGGAAAGAATATGGCAACTACAAAAAGTTTAAGAAAACTTAAAAATGCAAATTTGTTGGTGGCTACAGCTGATTCAAGTGATCAAGTGCTTAGTACATTTTGTCAAGATTTTAAAGATGCAAAGTTTGCATCAACTTCAGCTGAAGCGATATCTAAACTAAACAATCCACATATAAACAATGATGGAAGTATCTCTCATACAGATATAGTTTTAATTGATTCAAATTTTCCAGACTATTTAGAGTTTGCAAAATTTATCAAAAACTCAATGCCTACACTACCAAAGATTATGATAAGTGACTCTTTGGATGATGATATGATATTAAATGCAGTTAATAGTGGATCATATATGCTATTATCTAAAACTATTTCACCAGCAGAGCTAAGAGTAGCTGTTGTTATGTGTTTAAATCAAGCAAAAAGAGGTGATAAGATAGAGTTTGCAAAAGGAATCTATTTTGATGAGTATAGACAACTATTTTTTAAGAAAAATGGTGAAAGTATAGATTTTACAAAATTAGAGTTTGGATTGCTTAAACTTTTACTAGATCAAAGAGGTGAGATAACTGATTATGATAATATTAAAGAAAAAGTTTGGAGAGGTAAAAAAATGTCTATTTTTACAATGAGAAATGTTATCAATAAAATTAGACAAAAAACATATTATGATATGATTAAAAACTTTTCAAATAAAGGCTACGCAATAGACGAGCCAAAAAATAGATAAAGATATTATCAAAAAAATCTATTAATTTAACTTAGGGGTTGATATTTTTGCAAGAAGAGGTTATAATTCCAAAAGAAGACTTAGTTAGTCTATTTAAAGCTAAAAAAATAGTAGAAACTGATTATGGATGGAGACTTAATGGCTATGAGGTAGAGATCATAGCCCTTCATGATGTAGATCCAAAGTTTTTACAAGATATTGCAAATGCCAAGCTATATAAAATAAAAAGAAAAGACGGTAAGCTTTTTAGTTTGGATATAAGCTAGGTAAGATAGAATTATTGACTTATGAAAGGTAAAGAGTAATGTCACACTGTCCATTTTGTGGCAAAAAGATTGCTATGAGCAAGGCTTTTTGTTCAAAAACTTGTAAAGAGAATTATTTTCAATTGATTGCTATACAGATCCCTAAGCCATTTTTAAAGAGAATATTTGTGTTTTGTAATGAAGAGCAAAGAGAAGAAGAGATAGAAAACTTTGCAAAAAGACACAACTGGAGAGTGGATTTATTAAAAGCAAAGATTGAAGAAGAGGCCAAAAAAAACGGCTTTATTAAACCATCTTCTTCTAAAAAACATTAAGCTATCATTTATAATATATTTGATAGTTTTGTGTAGAAGTTTTTGACTTTTATACTATCTAGTTTGAGTTGATTTTCTCTTTGCTTTACGCCCCACATACTTTCAGGGAAATAATCATCATCTTTAAATCTAGCCATTATATGAAAGTGTACTTTTGGTAGATAGTTTCCAAAAGAGGCTATATTTATCTTATCAGGATTAAACTCTTTAATTAGCTCTTTTTCTATAATATCAAGAACTCTTAGTATCTCTAGCTTTGTATCATTATCACAATCACTAAACTCTTTTCTTCCAAGTTTATCAAAAACTTTAAGCCATGGAATAGTACTTGGATGAATTTCTATATAGATTAGATTATTTTCATATATTAAATCTTGCATAAATCTCCTTTAAAAGCTCTTTTGTATCTTCTACATAATCTTCTTTATGTTTACTAAAACCCCAATTAACCAATATAGAATCAATATTTGCATTTTGTGCTGCATAGGCATCTTTTAAGCTATCACCTATTAATAAAGTCTGTTTGTTGTGATTTAGTTCTTTTATGATTTTTTCAATCATATCAGGATGTGGTTTAGAGTTTTCTACCAAATCAGCACCAGTAATATTGATAAAAAAATCATCTATGTTGAGATGTGATAACATTTTTTTGGCAAAAGTCGTGTAGGCATTTGTAGCAACACTTAAATAAAAGTCATTTTTAAGATTATTTAATAGCTCATAGATGCCATCATAAAGTTTTAGATTTTGAGTACATATTTCATAATAATACTCTTCAAAAAGATCTCTTTGTTTTTTTGTATATACTGGGGAGTTATAAAAAAACTCTGAACTTT
>JAAYJJ010000144.1 GCA_012522985.1 Aliarcobacter butzleri | reverse complement strand
ATATTGTTTATTTTTGTAAATCATACCTTTATAGCCTCAGCCAAGCGAAGGGCTAAGAGATTTATGAGGTACTTTGATAACTTCTTAAAATTTGTCTCTTTTGAAACAAACAAATATACAGTAGCTAAGATATATGGCAAAGATGAAATAGCTGATATGCTTAAAATGCTCAATGAAACAGCTATTAAATATGATATAAAACTCAAAGAAGATATGAAAGTTATGGGTGAAGTTGTACTAATAGCAGATAAGCTAGAGCAAGGTATATATGGATATACAGTAGTATCAGATACAAATAATCCTATGATTAAGACTCTTAGAAAAACATTAAATCAAATGCTTAAAATCATGGACAAAAATATAAAAGAGCTAAACTTAACAGTTAAAAGCTATACAAATGATGATTTTACTCATAGAGTTGAGATACATCCAAGACTAAAAGCTCAAATGAAAGAGCTAATGGAAGGGGTCAATCAACTAGGTGAAGTATTGGCACACAATGCTAGAGCAAACTTAAATAATGGGCAGATTTTACAAACAAATGCTCACAATATGGCAGCAGCTACAAATAACCTAGCAAATAGAGCAAATGATCAAGCAGCATCTTTAGAAGAAACAGCTGCATCAGTAGAAGAGATAACAAGTATCACCAAAAACAATGCTGCTAATACAAACCAAATGGCTATTTTAGGACATAATGTAAAAGAAGCAGTTGGCAAAGGACAATCACTAGCCACAAAAACAGCTAGTTCTATGGAAGAGATCAACCAAGAAGTAAGTGCTATCAACGAAGCTATAGCTGTTATAGATCAAATAGCATTTCAAACAAATATCCTCTCCCTTAATGCAGCAGTAGAAGCAGCAACTGCTGGTGAAGCTGGTAAAGGCTTTGCAGTAGTTGCTGGAGAGGTGAGAAACCTAGCAGCAAGAAGTGCTGAAGCCGCTAAAGAGATCAAAAATATTGTAGAAAATGCAACAAGTAAAGCAAATGAGGGAAAAGATATTAGCAACGAAATGATCAAAGGCTATGAAGAGTTAAATACTCATATATCTCATACAATAGATCTAATCAATGATGTTAGCAAAGCTAGTAAAGAGCAAGAAAGCGGTATTGTTCAAATCAACAACGCAGTCAATGAACTAGATAGAGTAACTCAAGAAAATGCTAGTGAAGCTGATAAAGTATCAACAATAGCAAATGAAGTTTTAGGACTAGCTCAGTCATTATTAAACAATGCAAAAACTAAAAAATTTTAACTAAATACGGGGTGGTATAAATATGTCAAAAGAGATAATTTTAGATGATTATGCATTTTTGGTTAGTGAAACAAATGAAAAAGGTATTATTAGTTTTGCTAATGATGACTTTTGTAAGATTGCAGGTTTTGAGCTAACTGAACTTATTGGCAAACCGCATAATGTAGTAAGACATCCAGATATGCCAAAAGCAGCTTTTAAAGATCTTTGGCAAACTATAAAACAGGGTAAAATTTGGACTGGATATGTAAAAAATAGATGTAAAAACGATGATTACTACTGGGTATATGCTACTATTTTCCCTTTTAAGACTTGTGAAGGAACAGATGGTTTTTTAAGCTGTAGAAGAAAAGCAAGTCAAGAAGAGATAAATGAATATGAAAAGATCTATAAAACACTAAGAGAACAAGAAAAAAAGAGTAACTAAGCTCTTTTTTCTTTAGTTTTAAACTATACTATAGTCATCAAAAACTTCATTCATCTTTTTTTGAGTATCTTCAAACCAATCTTTATCTTTTGTAGCAACAAATGAATCTAAATATATTATTTTAACACTACCAGAAGTAGCTGTAAGCTTAACCGAATCCAATCTATCTTTTGAACCAATAACTACTATAGGTTGAACTAAAAGATTATATTTATTTGCTATCATCTTTGCTCCTGCTTTAAAAGGGAGTAACTTCTTACCATCACCTCTAGTACCCTCAGGAAAAATAGCTATTGGTCTATTACTTTCTAATCTATCTCCAGCATCTTTTAAAAGCTTAATAAGTCCAGCTTTATCCTCTCTATCTACAGAGATCATATTTGGTGCTTTTATAATATGCCCAAAAAGTGGAAGCTTTTCTATGTCTTGCTTTGCTATCCAAGCTATATTTTTTTGATGTAAATACTCAAAAATAACAATATCAAGCATAGATTGATGATTGATCATCAAAAGTTGAGCATTTAGATCCAATTTTCCCATCTCTTCTATTCTAATACCTAAAAGTTTCATCTGCATTGAGGACCATTTTTTTCTAAAGTAATGATTTTTACTTTTAAAAATATACATAAATAGTATCATCACAGTTACTGTAATAGCAAATTGTAAGATATATAGTATCCCTTTAATCTTTGCTAATATCTTTTTCATAAACCCATCCTATTTTATTATCTGGTAACAAAACTTTTATAAATCCTTTGTGTGAATCCAAAACCTCTACTATATTATCTTGATGTGTTTGTAAAAAAACACTAGAACTTTTAGTAGGAAGAATAAATATATTTGTTCCCTCTTTTAACATAATCTTACTATTTGGCATAAAAAGATAGATAAATATAGCCAAAACTACTATAAAAACAGATATAGAAAACTTACTTCTACTAAATATCAACCATATAAAACAAAAAGCAAGTAACACACTTATAGCTATCTTTTTATACCATAACCAATTACTATTTAAAGGATTTAGATCTGTTTGTGTACTTACAATCTCTTCTGTATGGATTATAGGGCTTGAAATAATCTCCAATTTATCTTTGTTTGTATTATAATAACTCAAGATTAAACTATCTTCATGAATAGGTAAAATTATAAAATAAACTAATTTTTGCTTATTAAAGTCACCATCTATATACTCTATGCCTTGTTTATTATAGTTTTTCAAATAAAAATCTTCAAGATTAGAGTTAATAGCTTCTATCTCTATCATATTTAAAAATGTATTATTATCATACTGTTTTGTTATATGACTTGTTAGCTTTAGATCTTTGGCAATAACATGTGAAAAATGCTCTATATGTTGTCCAACTTTAAGTACATTGATATTTAGTTTTTCTAGCTTATACTCTTCTACAATCATATTATCTTTGACCAAAGAGACAATTATATTAGGCATAATAATATTTTCTTCATTTGCTTTAAAAATAACTCTATTTTTAAAAAGCCTATTACTATCTTCACTCCAATGTAGATCTTTTGAGATTAGCTCATACCCATGTCCATTTTCTAGGCTAATCAATATAGTATCAAAATCATTAGTTGCAATAGTAGCATTTAAAACTACTTCAAAATGTTGTTTTAAAAATACTTTTTTAGGTATAGTATCATATCTTACTATCATATTATTATCATAGTTTAAGTTAAACTCTAAATCTTCTCTTTTTAGTTCTATATATTGTTCTTGCTCTTCGATTTTGCTATCATATACACTAAGAGGCTCTATGGTAATATCTTTTTCTTGTTTAAAATCCTCTTCCATAGGGAACATACTCTCTTCATCAAAAACAAACTCTTCTTGAGCAAAAAGAAAAATAGAGAAAACAAATAAGGTTATAAAACTCTTAAATATACTTTTAGCTATATCTGTTTTATATTTTGTCATTAGATAAAACTCTCCTTTATTCTAATCAAACATATATTATACACTAAAAAACATTAATAGCCATATATCTTGTAAGAAACTCTTTATCAAAGATAAAGAGTTTAAATTGTAGTAATATTATTTATCTTTTATAATTCTATTTAAAACTTCTTCATATGCAAGTTTCAATCCACCTAAACCTTGTCTAAATCTATCTTTATCCATCTTTTCTTTTGTATGAACATCCCAAAATCTACAGTTATCAGGACTTATTTCATCAGCTAAAATAATCTCACCATTTGTATCTTTACCAAATTCAAGTTTAAAATCTATTAGATTTAATCCCTTTTCATAGAAAAATGGTTTTAATATATCATTTACATTTCTTGCCATAGCTCTTAGAGTATCAAGATCATCTACACTATCAACAAGTTCCAAAATCAAACAATGTTCATCATTTAAAATAGGATCATTAAGTGAGTCATCTTTTAAATAAAACTCAACCAAAACAAAAGGCAAAGCCTTACCATCTTCTATACCCAATCTTTTGCTTAAACTTCCTGTAGCAATATTTCTAACAACTACCTCTATCATAATGATATCTACTTTTTTATGTAACATATGATTATCATCTAATTGCTCTACAAAGTGAGTTTTAACCCCTTTTGATGCCAAAAGTTTAAAAAGCTCTGTACTAATCTTATTATTTAAAGCACCCTTGCCACTTTCACTATCTTTTTTCTCTCCATTAAATGCTGTTAGATCATCTTTGAACTCTGATATTAACAGATCCTTATCCTCTGTTGTCCATATCTTTTTAGCTTTACCTTCGTACAAAAGCTCTTTTTTTTGCATTTTTTTCTCCGTTGTTATTTTTGAATTAAAATTAAAGCCTGTAATACATCTGTTGCAGTTCTTAACTGATTATCTGCAAACAAATCATTTTGTGTTATATTGTTACTACTCTCATCTGTTTTTGTTGTCTCTTCTTTACTATTCCCATTTGCTTTATCTAGCTCTCCTTCTAGATGTTTTTTCAAATCAGCCTCTTTTATCTTAAGATCATCTTCCTTACTTCTAACAGCCTCTCCTTCATAAGCAACTATATCAGGATCTACCCCAACAGCTTGAATAGATCTTCCACTTGGTAAATAATATCAAGCTATTGTTAGTTTGATAGCTTCACTCTCTTTTTCATCTAAAGGTAATACTACTTGAACAGAACCTTTTCCAAAACTCTTTTCTCCTACAACTATAGCTCTTTTATGATCTTGTAACGAACCACTTACTATCTCACTAGCACTTGCACTACCACCGTTTATAAGTACAACCATAGGTAACTTTGTCATAGTATTTAGCTTACTTGCAAAATGTTTCTCTTCATCTTGAGGATTTCTTCCCCTTTGTGAAACTATTACACCGCTATCAACAAATAAATCCACCAATCCTATAGCCTCTTTTAAAGCTCCGCCTGGATTGTTTCTAAGATCTAGCACTATTCCTTTTGCATTTTTTAGATATTTTGGTAGTTGTTCTTTAACACTACTTACCACTTTTTCATCAAATGTAGAGACTCTAAGATAAACCATATCATTTTCAATAGTTTTAATAGATACTGATTTAAGATCTATAATAGCTCTTTTTAGCCCAATAACAAGTGGTTTATTTTCATTTTTTCTTACTATTGTTATATCAACTTCCGTATTTGGTTCACCCTTCATATGTTTAACAGCTTCATCTAATGTCATATTTAGTGTTGATTTATCATCTATTTTTATAATTATATCACCAGATTTTATACCTGCTCTTGCTGCTGGTGTGTCATCTATAGGAGATATTACTGTTAAAGCTGAGTCTCTCATACCAACAACTATTCCAAGTCCTCCAAACTCACCTTTCATTTGAACTTGCATCTCTTTAAATGTTTTACTATCCATATAAGCCGAATGTGCATCAAGCTCTTGCAATAAACCCTTTATAGCTTTATCAACAACCTCTTGTAGTTTAATATCATCTACATAATACTTTTCAACTGTACCCAATATCTTGGTAAGCTTCGATAAAGACTCCAGCCTACTTTGTGCCTCTTCGTTTGATAAAGGGGCATTTTGAGCAAAACTTAAAGCACTAAAAACAAATAAACACACAAACAAAAATCTATAAAACATCTTTTTTCCTGATTTACAAAATATTGATGTAATACTACATAAAATTTACTTAAGAATCCTATAAAAAAATTAACATTTAAAGTTTTACTTATCTTTTTTTTAGTATGATATCCAAAATCATTGATACAACGAGGAAGTAATGAGTCTAAAAGAGAATATTCAATATGTAAAAACTGAGCTTACTGCTCAAGAACAATTTATAGAGAGTTTTGTTAAAGCTGAAAAGTTTTATAAAAAAAACAAAAATGTTATTATTGCTATAGTTATAGCTACTATTTTAGCAATTATTGGTACTTTGGTTTATGATTATTCTAAGGGGCAAAATATGGTAAAAGCAAATATTGCTTTAAATGAGTTTTTAGTCGATAACAACAACCAAGAGGCTTTAAATAGACTACAACAAACAAATAAAGAGTTATATGAAATAGCCCTACACATCAAAGATAGTACACATATTCCAAATGTAGCTATTTTTAAAGAGATTGCCCAATTTCAAAAAGCTTTAGAAGAAAATGATAGTGCTACTATAAATACCTTGATTACAAATAGCAACTTTTTATTCAAAGATTATGCCGTAGTAACAAAAGCACTACAAGAGATAAAAGCAGGTGAGTTTGAGAGTGCAAAAAACAGTATAAATATGCTTCAAGATGATAGTGCATCTACAGAGTTAGCAAATCTTATAAGACACTATATCTCTGTAAAATCAAATTAAGTGAGTTTTTATGACTAATATAATAAAATATCTATCTTTACTATTGTTAGCATATCTACTAACAGGGTGTAACTCTAAACAATACTATAAACCAGATAGCGTAGATGGTAGTTTTACAAAACACTCAAAATCTCTTTCATCTACTATTGTTGATTTTAATAAATCAGGGGCAACATTGGCTAATATGCAATTTATAACTCCAAATGGTATAGTAGAAAACAAAGTAGGAAATGATTTTACTTTTATTAATCAAGTCAAAAATATCACACTAAGTGCAGATAACAATAGCAATATAGCTATAGATAATAAAATCATAAAACTAGATAACAACATTATAAGTGCGTCTATAGATAACAATCTACTTGCTATAATATATATTGACAACTCCATAGCAGTTTATGATTTAAATAGATCTAAAACTATATTTAAAGAGCAATTTAGCCAAGCATTGGCAAATGATACAAAAACTACAAATCCAAAATTTATGTCAGATATCATCTTATTTCCTACACTTGATGGTAAAGTAATCATCTATAGTATCAATGACAATTCTATAATAAGAGATGTTATTGTAGATGCTAGTAAGAAAGCTTTTAAAAATATTACATTTTTTGAAGAAGTTGATGAACAACTAATAGCAGCAACGGCAAACTCTGTTTTATCTATTGGTGCTAATTTATACTCTTTAAATTTGGAGATTAAAGATATAGCAACTAAAAACAATCAAATCTATATAGCAACAGTAGATGGTAGGATTTTGGTTATGGACAATAAGCTAAAGCCTTACAATGAACAAAAATTTAAATTTTCTAAAATCTTTGGTTTAGCTTTTGGTGAAAACAGTCTATATGCACTAGAGCAAAATGGATATATTATCAAAATGTCAAATGATCTTAAAGATGTATCTGTTTATAGCTTTGATTATAATAATGAAGATAAATTTATATCATTGGGTAATAGATTTTATTTTGGAAATAAATACTTAGAGTTAGAGTAGTTT
>JAAYJJ010000143.1 GCA_012522985.1 Aliarcobacter butzleri | reverse complement strand
TTTAGATGAATTTAAATGAAAAGTTAAAAAACTATTTGACACATGAAGAAAATGATTTTTTAAAAGTCGAAAATAGCTACAATAAAAAAACTAGTTACTTGGTTGGATTTGAATTTGCAAGTGGCTCTATAGTAATATATTGTAAACTGTTATGTTTATTATAATAAGTTTTAAACTAAAAAGGATAATATATATGATATAATCCAATTCGTATAAAATTTGTAACTTATTTTAGTTATTTATGAGGTGTAGCTATGATAGAAGAACATTTAAAAAAGATTTTTATTTCCTTCACAGATGAGATGATTAAGCAACTTGCAGATATATCAACTGTTAAAAAATACAAAAAAGACAATATATTATTTTATGAAGGCGATAAACCTAAAGTATTATATATCATTATAGAAGGTGTTGCTTCTGTATATAAAACATATGAAGATTTTTCTATTCAGGTTTTAAAATATTTCTATCCTACCAATATCATAGCAGAACTTGCAAATGTACAAAATATCCCATATCCAGCTAGTCTAAGATGTGAAGAGGATAGTACCTTTATTATTATAGATTATGCACTATTTAAAAAAACATTTTCTACCAATGCCCTAAGTGCTTCATTGGCAAATGAATGCTTACTCAAAACTATAGGTGATAAGCTTTTTTTCCATATCAATGAAAACAACTTAAGACCTATGAAAAACCTCTCTATAATCCAAAGAATTTCAGCTCAACTACTTCAAGATCTTGACTATTTCAATAGAACCAAAAGATGGAAAGTAGCACAAGATTTATGTATCTCATCTGAAACCCTATCTAGGATATTAAACAAACTAAAAACTGTTGAGGCTATAGCTATCAATAGAGGAAAAATCTCTATTTTAAATGATGCTGTAGTAGAGTGCATAGCACAATATGATTTTGATATGAATCAAATCAATAAACTTACAAAAACTAACGATGATAAATAAGCTATACGGTAGCATTATAATATTTTTTTATTTTCTTAAATGGCCAATAGTTATATATGTATCTATTTTATGGTTTTATTTAGAGCAAGATGTAAGTATAGCCCTACTTCTTCTTGCCCTAGTTTCTATAGTTTTGATTATCAAAGATATTATCTCTTTTTTAAAAAGATCAAAATCCACCTAAAGCTTTACGTACATTTTCATCAGCCATAGAGATATTCCAAGCTGGTTCCCAAACAAGTTCTATTTCAACATTTTTTACATTTTCTAACTCTTTTAGCACAGCCTCTTCTACCCATTGTACTATAAGTTGATGTAAAGGACAAGCCTTGGTACTAAGAGTCATAGTTACCTTTGCATTACCCAATATATCACAACTAGCGTCATATATAAGCCCCATTTCTACTAGATTAAATCCAACTTCTGGATCATTAACTGTAGAGATTGCTTTAAAAATATCCTCTTTTGAATACATCATCACTCCTTATATCTCATCATATAAATAATATCTTTCAACATAAATATAGCCCCAAAAACCATAAAACTAACTCCAGCACTAAAAATCATATCAAGCTCAAAAAATAGAGCAATCAAAATCATCACAAAAGCTACTAAGTGAAAAGTATAAGCAAAATGTGCACTTCTTTCTGGAACCATATCAACAAGCATTGGAACTTTTTGTTTACCAACTAGTGGGGAAAACCTCTCAAACCAAACTAAAAATGGAATAATCTTATATAGATGTCCTACTATTAAAGGAGTTATTACACCAAAAAAAACTATAAATCCAAATACCACTAAAAGCTTGTTTGATTGAGTAAATAGGTACAACCCAATAATCAATAGACTCAAAATAAAAGCAAATCCAAAATATATCATATATTTATAATATATATCTTTTTGCATTCTAGCTCTAGTTTTATATATCAAATATAGTTCATATATATAAAAACAAAAAGCAATAAAAAGGGTAATATTTGATAAAAAACTTAAAAATCCTATATTAAACATCTCCCCAAATAACACCATAACTATAGACAATCCCAAACTCCAAAGAGCTACTTTAAGATACAAAGTATCAAAAGAGTGAGATAACCAAAACATAGGTATCAAAATATAACTAAGCCCCATAATAGTAAAACCAACATATCCAAAAAGAACCAAAAACATATGTACCTTTAGCCAAGAATCTATATCTATAGTTACAAATCCACCATAAGCTAGTGCCATAACAAAACCAACTATTATCCCAAATAATAAAAAGATATTTGCAAAAAGTACAGTAGTTGATACAAAATTTAGTTTTTTAACACCTTTTAATGTCATAAAAGTTTCAAACATAAATATCACAAAAGCTATCAAAGCTACCAATCCACCAAAACTAAGTAATAAAGGGTAGCTATAAAACCCTATAGCCATCAATACACTACCAATAAAAAGTAGTGGATAGATGATATAATATAGCTCCACAGCAAAATGCTCCACCTCCAAAACTACAGGCACAAGCTGAGCCATAGCCCCAAAGATACTCATCATCATAAAACCCAATAAAAAAAGATGTACAAATCCCAAAACTTCTAGATTATTGGTATGTAACAAGCTTGGATTAAAGCCAAACATCAAAGCTACGCTAAAAGCATAGATCAACATAGATATTATAAAAAATGGTGCTATTAGCCTAAATGGTGGTGCAAATTGTTGTGAAATATTCATATTTTA
The DNA here is from genome assembly GCA_012522985.1 of Aliarcobacter butzleri. Lineage (GTDB taxonomy): Bacteria > Campylobacterota > Campylobacteria > Campylobacterales > Arcobacteraceae > UBA6211. Next base: position 3,936 of record JAAYJJ010000143.1, on the reverse strand, counting down.
GTGTCCACAAGCTCCGCCACCGCTACAACTATTTTGAGAAAAATCTGTTTGTTGATAGATTTTTGCTCTTTTTTGAAGTATAACAACAGCTCTCCCATCATCAAGACTATCTTCACTATACTCAAATTCACCCTCTATTTTAGGAAAAAGTCCTTGAGGGGATTTGTGATTTACCATAACAAGCTTTTCATTATCTTTTATTAACTGTAAACCTACCATAGCATTTACCATAGGCTCTGGTGGTGGTGTTTGACTACTATCAAAATAGTAGTGTTTTACACCATTTTCTTCATACTCATAAAACGGTACTGTAGCACCATTAACCTCTATTTGTTTTGCATCTTTTTGATTTATCATCTTAGATCCTTTAAGTAATTTTATGGTATTGTATATGGATTTTTAAAAAGTGTCATTGATATAAATCAACACTTCTTATAGGAGTATAATGAAACATATAAGATATCAAGATTTTTTACAAGCTATAAAAATACTCAAACTTATAAGCAAAACAGATAGAAAAAAGGTAAAAAACCAATACCTCAAACTATCCAAAATCTATCATCCAGATATGCAAGGTGGAGATACATCTAAGTTTCAAGAGTTAAATGATGCCTATAAACTTGTAGTTCAATATATGGATAACTACAGATTTGATTTTTCAAAAGATGAATTTAAAGAGCAGTATCCTTTTTCAGATAAAAGTGAAGGTGATTGGCTATATAGTGTTTAATTAGTAAATCGTGAGTAGTGAGTAGTAAGTTGTGAATAGTGAGTAGTGAATAGTGTTAAGTGTTTTTCTAGAAGTTATGTTTTATAAAAAGAGTGTTACCTTTTCCTGTTTTCGTCGCTAAGACACCCATTTTTAGCCTTTAATCACTGCGGTATATTTGTGGGTTTTCTTAGGAAGTGACATTTCAATGTCACCAAAAAGCTAAAACTTCCCTAACATTTTTTCAAGCTATAAAAAGCTTATCGCCCCAGCAAAGAGTAAAGCTTTACGAGGTTTTTTGAACAGCTCAAAAAAGTATAAGAAATAAAATATAGCCAGATACTTTCAAATAGGGTTCATACCATAAACGGGTGAGACTGAAGTCCTCACTTCCAAGTGGTATGCACTAAGCTAACTCCCATACGGTTCCTTTTGGAGTATCCATAATATTTACTCCCATAAGTATAAGTTCATCTCTTATATCATCAGCTTTATCAAAATCTCTATCTTTTTTTGCTTCAGCTCTTAAGTCTATAAGATTTTGGATTTTAGCTTTATCTTCTTTGCTAATACCAAACTGAAAATACTCATAAGGATCAAGTCCACCTATACCCAAAAGATCTTGGATAAGCTTAAATGTTGCATTTAGCTCTTTTGGATTTGGTTTTTGTTTTTGATCTAATATATCATTTAGCTTAGAGATATACTCATCTATGATACTAAGTGCTATGGAGATATTAAGATCATCATTGAGTGCTACTAAAAGCTCATTATAAATAGAAGAGTCTTGATATAAAGCTTGAGAGATATCAATATTTACTCTTTTTTTTACTCTATAGAGCCTATCAAGTCGCTTTTTAGATGATAATAGATCTATTTCGTTAAATGAAAGATCATTTCTATAGTGTACACTCATCATATAAAATCTTACAAGTTCACTATGATATAAAGGTGTGATATCTTTGATAAAAAAAGAGTTCCCCAAAGATTTACTCATCTTTTGCCCATCTATAGTTACAAAACCATTATGCATCCAGTATTTGGCTAATTCTTTGTTTGTAGCACATCTTGTTTGTGCTGCTTCGTTTTCATGATGAGGAAAAAGTAAATCAGCCCCACCACCGTGGATATCTACATGATATGGCAAATCTTGAGTGTTTAGGTGTTTATTTATCATAGCACTACACTCTATATGCCATCCAGGGCGACCCTCTCCAAAAGGTGAGCTATATTTTACACCCTCTTTTGTAAACTTCCACAAAGCAAAATCTCTTGGATTTCTTTTTTGGGTGTTTTGCTCTATTCGGCTGATATTACTAGACTCATCTTCGCATTTAAGACTAAGTGAGCAGTATTTGGGATCTTTGCTCGTATCAAAATAGACCCCATCATCTATAATATAAGCCATATCTTTATTTAAAAGAGTACTTATCATCTCTATCATAGCCTCTAAGTTTTGTGTAGCATATGGGGTGATAGAAGATGGCAAGATATTGAGTGAACTCATATCTCTTTCATAGCTAGAGGTATAAAACTTTGTTATCTCTTCTAAAGACTTTTTAGTATCAGCCATTTTCTTAATAATCTTATCATCTATATCAGTTATATTTTTGGCTATTTGGACACTATAGCCGTTGATAAGCAATACTCTATGAAGCAAGTCAAAAGCTATAGCACTTCTAGCATGTCCTAAGTGTGCATCATCATATACAGTAGGACCACAAATATAGATTTTAACACTTTTATTTTGCATAGGAACAAACTCTAGCTTGGACTTTTGGACTGAATCATAAATATATAAAGTTTTCATTTCTTGCCTTATTTAAAAAGTGATGCCAATGAACTAATATCTTTTGTTTTTTCGCTAGATGCTTGAGTATCATCTGATGGAGATTGTGTGATACCATCTATCTCTACTAACTCTATATCTGTTTTGGTTAGCATAGATGCTAATCTAATATTGAGTCCACTTTTACCTATAGCTTTGCTTTTTTGATCTGCTGTTATAGTAACTACTGCTTTTGCTCTTTCATCACCCTCTTTTGCCAATGTATATTGGACTGATTTAACTATAGCTGGAGACAAAGCTCTTGCTATAAAGATCTCAGGAACTGGTGAGTACTCTACACAATCTATATTTTCATTTTTAAGTTGTGCACTTACAGAGTTGATTCTAACACCTTTGACCCCTACAACCGCACCTATTGGATCTATATTACCATGAATAGTACTAAGTGCTATTTTTGCTCTCTCCCCTGGTATTCTAGCACTTGCTTCTATAGTGATTTTTTCATCTTTTAGTTCTGGTACTTCCATAGTAAGTAAAGCTTCTAGAAACTTTGGAGTAGTTCTTGATATCTCTATAATAAGCCCTCTTGCTTTATCTATATGTACAGCTTTCACTACTGCTTTTATCACATCACCTACTTTAAACTTCTCACCTTTGATTCTGTTTTTTCTAGCAAGTACACCTTTAACTTCACCTATTTCTATATATGTATTTTCTGCTTTATCTATAAAGGTAATAGTACCACTTACTACTTTACCTATTTTGTCTTTGTATTTTTGGAGCATATTTTCTTCTAAATATCTTTGGATATTGTACTCTAGGTTGTTGTGTAGTATAGTAGCTGCATTTCTTCCCATATGTTCAAACTCTAAATCATAGTTTAAAAAATCCCCTATCTCCAAAGAGTCATCAAGAGCTTTAGCTTCATCTAAGCTTATATAGTTTTTATTCTCTTCATCTAATAGATTACTATTATTTGCCACTACTTCTATTTTTTGAAATAGTTTAAGTTTTTTTTTGCTTCTATCTATCTCTGCATCAAAAAATAGCTCATGATTTATCATTTTTTTAGCTGTTTTGATAAGAGCATCTTTAAGTGCAAACTCAACATCGCTTACTTTAAGCCCTTTTTCGTACGCAATAGAATCTATAATATCTATAATTTTGTCCATTTTCTCTCCATAACATCAACAAGGTTTATATGATTTGATACGATTGATGTAGAATGTAATTATATCTTAATATTTATAAAAGTCAAGTTAATGTATAATATAGACTAAAAATATAAATGAGGTATAAAATGGAAATTTTACTAGCAAGAACAGAGTTAAATGAAAAACCAAAAAAGGTAAAACTAGAAAAACTAAAAGAGAGTGAAAGCAAAATATTTTATTTTGACAAAGATAACTCTCACAAAGATATGATGGCTGTAGTAGAG
>JAAYJJ010000142.1 GCA_012522985.1 Aliarcobacter butzleri | reverse complement strand
GTGAGTTGTGAGTTGTGAGTTGTGAGTTGTGAGTTGTGAGTTGTGAGTTGTGAGTTGTGAGTTGTTTGGAAGTGACATTTCAATGTCACCCATTTACGGTATGCATTCCCTAATTTGGACTATTATTGGAAGTGACATTTTAATGTCACCCACTTATGGCATGAACCCATAAAATTGGATTTGCACACCACCAGACTAAACCACAAACTTAACTTCACTTATAATACCAGCAGATCCGTTTTCTTTTAGAAATATAGAGTTATTGGCAAGTTGTGCTGTTTGCTTATCCACACTTTGCTTATAACTAAACTCTGATGTTATATTGGCTAGATAGATAGCTCCTATACCAGCTTCAGCCAAGGATATGATTTGATTATTTCCTGCTTCATCGATTTGCCATATTTTAAGATTATTAAAAATATAATCATTTTCATCTATCCAATTGTTATTGTCACTATCATATGCTTTTAACTCTTCAAAACCTCTACCACTTTGTGGTCCAAAAAGCTCAGATCCATCATCTATAATACCGTTGTTGTTTTTATCTAGGGCTAAAAATCCAGATCCGTTTTTAAGTAGAGGTATCTTATCAAGATTACCATCACTATTTAGATCAAACATAAAATGTAAATTTTTACTTATATTATCAAATCCATTTAAATCACCACCATAGTTTATCACCAAAGGATCTAATAAGTTGGCATCTCCTATAGCAATGCTAAGATTATGCTCTAGGTAAAACTCTTGAGAAAAAGAGAGATTAAGATCAAAAGCTATATCCATCTTATCTGTTTTGATGATAGCACTAGCTCTAAAGTCAATAGATTGCTTTTCATAATATGACTCATTAACCGTAATAATAGCACCAAAACCAGAAGAGTTTTGAGTTCTTTGGCTTTGAGTGGCACTTTTGTCAAAACTTATCTCACCGCTAAACTTATCTTTTGGATAAAGGGAGTTTTCTTTTTTGTCTTTGAAGAGTTTTTTTAGAAGCTCTTCTATAATAAGCTTATTGATTTTATCTTTTATAGATAGATTGTCTTCATTATCAACTATCATTTTATCACTATAGTTTGCTTTTACTTTAACACTATCACTATAAATCATAGAGTTTTGATTTGATTCTTGTACCACTGTTTGGACTCTCATCTCATTTTTATATTGTTGGATGTTTTGAGTATGACTAAAAAGATTGACACTTGAACTTTCTATTTTCATCTTTGATCCTTTTGATATGTATTTAAACTATTATTAAGAATTGTACAATAAAATATCTTTTTTGTCAAGTCTTGTAGCTAAAAGGAAAGATTTGCTATAATAGTGTCAAAATATCAATATTTGGATTTTTATTGAAAATAGAAGAACTTATAAATAAACTTGATTTAACAGAGCATATAAACAAACTTTATCTCTTTTTTGCTAGGGATAAGGAGATTATTTTAGAGGGTGATATATCATATCATTATAAGCTTATAGAAGAGCTAAATACATATCAGCTAAAAGAACTTCCAAAAGTGGTGGATCTTGATTTTGCACTTATACATATACAAAAATATGGGGTGCTTAAAATCTATGAAATCTATGAATTTATTAAGATAATAAGATATTTTTTATATCTAAAGAGGCTAAAAAGTGAAGATTTACTAAAAATTTGGTTTGATAAGATAGAAATACCTAGTGAGATAGCCTCCATAGTAGAGTATTTTGATGATAAGGGTGAGATAAAAAGTGGTATCAATGAGCAATTAGATAGTGTAAATCATGCTCTATATAAAATAAAGAAGAGATAAAAACATATCTACAAAAACTTATCCATACCCAAAGACTTCAGCCATATCTAGTAGATAAACAAATACATCTTATCAATGGTGAAGAGGCACTTTTAGTACGGGGTGGATTTAATCACCTTTTAAAAGCAAGTATAGTAGAGCGTAGTCAAGGTGGGTTTTTTTATGTTGTGCCTCATACTATAAGTGAACTAAAACAAAAAAGAGATGATTTAAATAACCATAAAATAGAGCTTTTATATAAAATCTCAAAAGATATCTCTAATATCTTTAACAAATGGCATAAGTTTTTGAGTTTTATAAATAAAGAGTTTGATAGATTTGATCACTATCAAGCTAGAGTAGCTTTTGCTAGAAGTGGGGATTTGAACTTTATTTTACCAAAGCAGAGTAAAACCCATACATTGATAGAGTTTGCCCATCCAGCACTTCATCAAGCAAAGCCTATAACTATAGATTTTAGTAAAAAAATTATTATGCTTACAGGGGTCAATGCTGGTGGTAAAACTATGGTATTAAAATCACTTCTTAGTAGTGTATTGCTTAGTAAATATCTTATACCTTATAGAGCAAATAAAAAAAGCATTATCCCACACTACAAATATATAGATGCTATTTTAGATGATCCTCAAAGTGTCAAAAATGATATCTCTACATTTGCTGGTAGAATGATGCAGTTTAGTACTTTATTTGCTAAAGATAACTTTATAGTAGGAGTTGATGAGATAGAGCTAGGAACAGATAGTGATGAGGCTGCTGTGCTTTTTTATACTATTATTAAAGAGTTAATTGCAAAAAATATCAAAATCATTATTACTACTCATCATAAAAGATTAGCAGCTATGCTTAGTGCTGATGAAAATATAGAGCTTTATGCAGCACTTTATGATGAAGAAAATCAAAAACCTATGTATGAGTTTTTGCAAGGAACTATAGGCAAAAGTTATGCTTTTGAGACTGCTAAACGATATGGAATACCACGAAATATTATAGAAAAAGCAAAAGAAGCCTTTGGTGAAGATAAGTTTAAGCTAAACGAACTTATCCAAAAAAGTGCTACGTTGGAGATGGATTTAAAGTTAAAAACACAAAAGCTTGAATATGAAATAGCAGAGTATGAAAGGCTTAAAAATCATCTAAAAGAGCTAAAAGAAAATTATGAAATAGAGATAAAAAACTATAAATCCAAGCTCCACAAAGAGTATAATGATGCTATTTTTGAAGCTAGAAAAGCTATAAAAGCCAAAGATATAAGTGAGGCTCATAGATATATCAACGCTTCAAGCAAGTTTATTCAAAACAAAGAGACTCCTATAGTACACGAAGAGGTGGTTTTTGAAGTGGGTGATATGGTCAAATACAAAAGCTCCAAAGGAGAGATTGTCTCCATCAAAGGTGAAAAAGCTTATGTAGATATAGATGGTATAAAGGTAAATGTTTTCCTAAAAGAGCTTAGAAAAAGTGGCAATATCAAAAAGCCAAAAAACAAACCAAAAACAAATATCACTATCCAAAAACCTACAAATGCAGGAGTTAGTTTAGACTTGCATGGCTTAAGAGCTGATGAAGCAGTAGAAAGACTAGATAAGTTTATAAGTGATTGTTTAGTGGCTGGTTTTGATGAGGTGCTTGTATATCATGGCATAGGTACAGGAAAGCTCTCTTTTGCTGTAAAAGAGTTTTTAAGAGCTCATCCAAGAGTTAAATCTTTTGATGATGCACATCCAAGCCAAGGTGGTTTTGGAGCTAAGGTAGTGAAGCTTTAAAACTTAGTATAATCAATAGAAATATAAAGAATTTTATGATATAATCAAGAACAATTTACAAAAGGGATATAATGAGTTATAATTCAAAAGAGATAGAAGATAAATATTATAAGATATGGGAAGAAAGAGGCTATTTTGAGATAGATGGCAACAAATCTATACAAAAAGATGACAAAAAATTTGCTATTATGATGCCTCCACCAAATGTAACTGGTAGTTTACATATAGGTCATGCTCTTACCTTTACACTACAAGATATTATAACTAGATATAAAAGAATGGATGGTTACAAAACTCTATGGCAACCAGGGACGGATCATGCGGGAATTGCTACTCAAAACGTAGTAGAAAAGCAACTTTTAGCACAAAACACTACAAAAGAAGAGCTAGGACGAGAGAAGTTTTTGGATAGAGTATGGAAGTGGAAAGAGTATAGTGGTGGTACTATAGTTCATCAGATGAGAAAGCTAGGAGTAAGTCCAGCATGGAGTAGAGAAAGATTTACTATGGATGATGGGCTCAAAGAAGCTGTAAAAGAGGCTTTTGTAAGACTTTATGATGAGGGTATGATAAGCCAAAATAACTATATGGTAAACTGGTGTACTCATGATGGAGCTTTAAGTGATATAGAAGTAGAGCATGAAGAGATAAAGGGTAAGTTTTATCATATGAATTACTATTTTGCTGATGGTAGTGGATATGTAACAGTTGCTACAACTAGACCAGAGACCTATTTTGGAGATAGTGCTGTTATGGTTCATCCAGATGATAGCAGATACCAAGCACTTATAGGTAAAGAGGTAATTTTACCGCTAATAGATAGAAAGATTAAAATCATAGCTGATTCTCATGTAGATATGGAGTTTGGAACGGGAATAGTTAAAGTTACCCCAGCACACGATACAAACGACTATGAAGTTGGACTTAGACATAATCTAGAGTTTATAAAATGCTTTGATGAAAAAGGTATTTTAAACGAGCAGTGTGGAGAGTTTGAGGGGCTAGAGCGACTTCAAGCAAGAGAAATAATAGTCAAAAAGCTACAAGATGAGGGATATCTAGTAAAGATAGAAGATCATATTCATCAAGTAGGGCATTGTTATAGATGTAAAAATATAGTTGAGCCTTATATCTCAAAGCAATGGTTTGTAAGTAAAGAAGTTGCAAGAAAATCAATAGAAAAAACTTATGCAGGTGAGACTAAATTTCATCCTAGCCATTGGCTAAACTCATATAGAGCATGGATGGATGAGCTGAGAGATTGGTGTATAAGTAGACAACTTTGGTGGGGTCATAGAATACCTGTTTTTTATTGTGATGAGTGTGGACATCAGTGGGCTACAAAAGAGGATAATCCAAAAGAGTGTCCAAAATGTAACTCAAATAAACTACATCAAGATCCAGATGTTTTAGATACTTGGTTTAGTAGTGCATTGTGGGCTTTTTCACCACTTGGATGGGGAAACAATGGCAAAATGAGTGCTAGTTATACACAAGAAGATCTAAAAGATTTCTATCCAAATTCACTACTTATTACTGGATTTGATATTATGTTTTTCTGGGTAGCTAGAATGATGATGATGGGTGAGCATTTTATGGGTGAGCTTCCTTTTAAAGATATCTATATGCATGCTCTAGTGCGTGATGAACATGGTGCAAAGATGAGCAAAAGTAAAGGTAATGTAATAGATCCACTTGATATGGTTGAAACACATAGTGCTGATATTATAAGATTTACCCTAGCTTATTTAGCAGTTCAAGGAAGAGATATTAAGCTAGGTGAGAAAAATCTAGAACAATTTAGAAACTTTACAAACAAACTCTACAATGCAACAAACTTTTTGCAGTTAAATATAGAGGAATTTGATGATTTAAGTGATATCAAGGTTCAAACTCCACTTGGACTTTATATGCAAAGTAGGCTTTCAACTGCTGTTAGTGAGGTAAGAGATGCACTTGAAAGCTACAAATTCAACGAAGCAGCAAGTATAATCTATAGATTTGTATGGATGGAGTTTTGTGACTGGGGTATAGAGTATAGCAAAGCAGCTAAAGAGTCTATTGGTGAGCTTGGAGCTATTTTTAAAGAGACATTAAAGTTAGTAAGTCCATTTATGCCATTTATTAGTGACTATCTATATCATAAACTTAGTGGTACTTCATTAGAAAAAGATGATTCTTTGATGATCAAAGCTTTCCCAGATCAAATCTTAAAAGATGAAGAGAGTGAAAAACTTTTTGCTATTATAGAAGAGGCTATTGTAGCTATAAGAAGAGCAAAAGTAACAATAGATATGGGTAACTCTAAAATAGATAAAGCCTATATCAAGATTGATAGTTCTATAGATGAAAAAACTGCTAAGCCTTTTATTGAAAAACTAGCAAAAGTTGAAGTTATAGAGTTTGTTAAGACTAAACAAGCAGATTGTATCACAGATGTAAGTGATAATCTAGAGGTTTTTATTCCAACTTCACAAATAGATATGAAACCTATTATTGATAAACTAGAAAAACAGCAAGTTAAATCTCAAAAAGAGTTTGATAAACTTAACGCAATGTTATCAAATGAAAGATTTGTAGCAAATGCTCCAGCAAATGTGATAGAAGAGAACAAAAAAGCTCTTGAAGATGTTAAAACTAGATTAGAAAAAATAGAAAATGAGCTTAAAAGTCTAAGTTAAATAAAAACTAAATGGGGGTTTAATATTACAAATACTTAAAGGATTTTCAATAAATTTAAGTAGTGATATTAAACCCATATCGTATCTAAAATCAAAAACAGTAGAAGTTATATTTGAAAAATTAGAAGAAAAATGTTTTGATACGAATTACAACAACTACATATTTACGAAATTCTTTTTGTTATGTAATACTTTATCTAGGTATCTTCTAGTTTCATCATAAGGAAGATCTTTTTTAAGTTTTTTATAAAGAGTATTTGCATCAAGTCTATTTATCTCATCAAAAGCCTTTGTTTTGTTTGATGAGAAAGTTTTTAATACATTACCTGCTCCAGTGTTGTATCCAGCTATAATACAATACTCTTTAGAGATAGGATTATTGATATTTGATAGATATTTGTTTTGTAGCATATGAAGGTAGGTTGTACCAAAATGGATATTATTATTTGCATCATATAAAAAATCTCTCGTAGGAGCTGTATTTTTGCAATATAAAAGTTATTTACATCTTTACCAGCACTATTTGGTACAACTTGCATAAGTCCTATAGCATTGGCACTACTTATAGCAAATGGGTTAAAATCACTCTCTGTTTGCATAATAGCAAAGATTAAACTTTTAGAAATACCATATTTTTTAGAGTACTTTTCTACCAAAGGTAGATATTTTTTGGCTCTTACTTGAGTATGATTTGAAACCATTTTAATAGTAATATAATAGATATTTTGAGTCTCATTGTTGAGCTTAGTTGTTTTTGTTTGAAGAGTATTTTTTATCAAAAAATCAGCAAAACTAGAGGCTCTACTTTTTGAGTTGATATAGTTTCCTGTATGATCTTGAACACTTTTATATAGATAGGGTGTACCACTTAGTTTGATACTAGCATCAGAGTACATATCTATAGATCTAGGATCTTCTGGTGTAAGAAGTGTAGTTATAATAGCATTTTTCAAAGACTCTTTAGGGTTTTGTTCATCAACTGTTTGAACCAAAATCTCTCCCGTATCAAAGTTTACATATGTCATAGATTTGTAGTTTTGAGTATATTTTACATACTCTTTTGGGCTAGGCGTTTTAGACTCTTTTCCCCACTCTTTTTCTATGGCTTTTAAAAATTTATTTATAATATTGGCAATCTCTTTTGATGAGTATGATGTTGCTTTTTGAGTTGCTATTTTACTTAGAGTTGATGTTGGATCTTTACTTGTAGCTATTTGAATAATATTTTGAACATCAGTTGCACTACACCCAGAAAGAACAACTATGATAAAAAGAGCAAAAATCTTTTTTTTCATTTACCTAAACTCAATTTTGTGAAGTTTTGAAAAATGATTTGGATTTTTCAATACAATCTCACATTTGTATGAGGAGATATTTGTAAAATCAGCAAGTTGATAGAGTTTATTTATCTTTAAATCTGTTTTTTCTCCATCTATATAGATAAGCTTTTCTTTTATTGTGTTTGCTTCTTCAATAGGAATAAAAAATTCCAATTTTCCTTTGCTAAAATCCATAGCACTATAAAGTAGTGTTCCAGCATTGACATACTCTCCAACTTTAACGTTGATTTCATGAATATATTTATTTCGTTCAATAAGTTTTTTATTTGTTATTTTATCTTGTAATGAGGCAATTTTGATTTTGAGATCTAAAACTTGTGTTTGAATATTGATAGTTTTGATTTTTTGGGTATCTTTTTCAAGTAATGATTTAGATGAGAGATTTTTTATACTATCATAGTTTTTTTCTTCAATATTTAGCATTTCTTCTAGGCTTTGGAGCTTTTGCATACTATACTTTAGCTCTATATTATCGAGTTTATCATCCATTTGAATGATAGTTTCATTATCTACTATTTTACCTAAAGTATTAAGATTGATATACTCTATCTTACCAGCAACAGCAGCTTTTACAATAAAGCTATCATAAGGCTCTAGTTTTGCATAATACTCACTAGCATAAACAAAATAAAATAAAAACAAAGATACAAACAATTTTTTCATATAATATCCAAATAAGAGTTAAAATCATAAAATATAGTCCATAATTATACAATTTTAAACTTAATTAATAGATTTTTATCATTATTGTGTTATAATATTTGAATTAAAATAATTTTAAAGGTAGATTATGTTGGATATTCCTTCACC
>JAAYJJ010000017.1 GCA_012522985.1 Aliarcobacter butzleri | reverse complement strand
AGGTTTGGCTGGAGTGTTTTTTGACCTTTTACCTGATAAGCACGGAATGCCTTTTATAGATAGATATTTTGAAGCAAAAGGCTATAAGGCCAGTGATATTACACTTTTACACAAACTTGCATTTATAGGTGATAGAGGTTTAGGAGCTATTGAATTTAAACCAAAAGAAGAAGCAAAAAACTATGATATAGATGGGACTTTAAGTATCAAAGAAGCTTATGAAGATATGAAAATCATTTTGGAAAATAAAAACTCTATTTATAGTGTTGCTAAACTTATGAATATTTTAAATAGTGCATCTCCAGTAGGTGGAGCAAGACCTAAAATGCTTATAACTTACAATAGTTTTGCAAATAAGATTAAATACAATAATAAAAAACTAGATAGTGGATATAAAAGAGCCATAATAAAGTTTGATGAGATTTATCCAAATAGAAAGCTTATAGATGAGAGTTTAGATGATACGAAACTTGAATATTTGTTTATGCAAAGTGCGAAAAAATGTGGTATAAATATTCCAAATATATATCTTTATAAAGAAGGAATAGGTACTCATTTAATTCTTGAAAGATTTGATAGAGATGAAAATGATAAAAAAATCCATATATCAACAGCTTCTTCACTTATGCACAAAGACATTTCAGTACCAAAAATTATGTCTTATGAGGAGCTTTTTGCTTTTACAAATAAAATCTGTAAAAAACAATCAACTATTGAAGAGCTATTTAGAAGAATGGTTTTTAATATTTTAATTTTAAACTATGATGACCATGCAAAAAACTTCTCTTTTATGATGAGTGAAAATGGCTCTTGGGATTTAGCACCTGCTTATGATATTACCTACTCAAAAGGAAGGTTACAAGAGCATTTAACAACAATAAACGGAAAAAGTAAAAACATTTTAATAAAAGATATACTAAACCTTGCAAAGACAAATCTAATTGACGAAAAATTTGCTTTTGAGACTATAAAAACTATAAAAGATGAGTTAAGTTTGTTTGAAGCAAAGGCAAAGGAGCTAGAGATAAGAGAGGAAAATTATATAAATATTTGTGAAGAGTTGAGTAGTAAGTCGCAAAAAGTGAGTTTTATATAAATTTGTAGGAATAAAGGATAGTTTATGATACTACACCCCTTCTTTTCCTAAAACAACCATAATTGTTTTAAAAATGATTTTGATATCAAGCCATATACTATAGTGTTTGATATAGTATAGATCATACATAAGCTTTTGTTTAGCATCTTCCACTCCAGCTCCATATGGGTACATCACTTGAGCCCAACCCGTAATCCCAGGGCGGACTAGATGGCGTTCATTGTAGTAGGGGAGTTCTTTTTCATATCCTTCTACCAGGATATTCCATTCGGCTCTAGGACCTATTAAGTGCATATCACCTTGTAGGACATTGAGTAGTTGAGGGAGTTCATCTATACGGGTTTTTCTCATAGTTTCACCCCATGTATAGACTCTAGGATCGTTTTCTCTAGTGTATGGATCATGATGAGAGTCTTCATGCATAGAGCGAAACTTATGACAATAAAAGATCCTACCTTTTATACCTACTCTAGGCTGTTTAAAGATTAGACTACCTGGAGATTCTTTTTTGATCCTTTGTCTTGCATATATCATCACTGGTGCAGCTATAAGTCCCAAGACAATAGCTCCACTATAGTCTAAAACTCTTTTTAGAGAGTATTCAAAGATATTGTAAGGTTTGATATTTTGTAAATAGTTGAGATCTGTGTGATCTTCTGGGATATAGCACTTATGAAGATACTTTTCTACAAACTGCTCTATAGTAATAAGTGTAATATTTCGCTCAAAACGAAGACTTGTAAAGTACTTGATGATCTCATCAGGGACTGTGGCACGAGTGTTGAGCACTATAAGAGTTATGT
>JAAYJJ010000141.1 GCA_012522985.1 Aliarcobacter butzleri | reverse complement strand
TTTTCTGATTTTGTACTTAGTGAGGATAAAAAACAGTATATTACAACAGATGAGAGTGGTATAGTAAGATTGGTAGATACAAAAAGTGCAGATATTATCAAAGAGTATCCATCAAAAAACTTAGATAGAATATATCAGCTTGATTATAAAAATGGAGTTATTTTAACAGCAGGACAAGATAGAAAAGCAGTAGTTTATAAGGCTTTTGATATATATAGTATGGATTTTAACTTTTTATTATATGCTTGTGCTTTAAATCAAAATGCCACCTTAGGAGCTATAGCATATACTATGGAAAATGATGTTTTAGTTTTTGATGTGATAAGTAAAAATAGACTCTATAGTTTAGAAGAAGCAAGAGCTACTATAACTAAAATACTCTTTATAAATAACAAAGAGATTTTAGTAAGTAGTGATAGTTCACAGATTAATTATTATAATATAGGAGAATAAAATGAATATTTCAAGTATAGTAGTTCAAACTCTACCAGAGTACCTTGATGAGGTTATCCAAAGTCTAAAAAACACTCAAGTGTGTGATTATCATATGCATGATGAAAAGGGAAGAATTATAGTTACTATTGAAGGTGATGGAGTAAAAGAGGAGTTAGCTAAGCTAAAAGTTATACAAACTCTACCTCATGTAATATGTGCAGATATGCAGATGTCTTATAGTGAAGAAGAACTTGAAGACAATATCAAAGTTTTAGAAAACGCAGATGCTGTTCCTGCTGTTTTGCTTGATGATAATATTGACCCATCTAAGATAGTATATGGTGGAGATTTAAAGAAAAAAGATCTTGAAGAGTTTGCAGCACAAATAAGCTAAGGGGTAAAGATGAACTTTAATGATAGTAATTTTTTAATAGAGACGATAGTTCCAAGTGATGAGACTATTATCTCAAGAACAGATTTAAAAGGTGTTATTACCTATGCAAATGAGACTTTTGCTAAGATTAGTGGATATAGCATAGATGAGCTTATAGGTAAACCTCACAATATTCTAAGACATCCAGATATGCCAAAAGCTGCTTTTTCACATATGTGGCAAACTATCAAAGATGGTAAGATGTGGCAAGGATATGTAAAAAACAGAAGAAAAGATGGTGGGTATTATTGGGTAGAAGCTCAAGTTTCAGGAGTCTATAAAGATGGTGTTTTAGTAGAGTATAAATCCCAAAGATTTCCAGTTTCATTTGAAGCAAAAGCTAAAATACAAAAAAAGTATGATGAGATGAAGCTAAAAAACAAAGATACTATAAGAGTGGTACAATATCTACCATATGATGAGTATATTAGCTCTATAAAGAGTTAAATATAAATAAAATTTGACTTATAAATCTATTATTGAGTATAATTGAGCTTATAACTATATCTAATTAAAGGTATTTTTGATTTATGATTAATAGATTTTATATGAAAAACTATTTAAGTTTTGATGAACTAGAACTAGAGTTTAAAAAAGGACTTATAGTCTTTAGTGGTGTAAGTGGAGCAGGTAAATCTGTTTTAATGGAGTCTATATTATCTCTTTTTGCACTAAAAAATGCAAAAGCTGAGATAATAGAAGGAAGTGTTGATACACTAGGATTTGATTTAGAAGAGTTTGATATTGCTAGTGGTGAAGAGGCGGTATTTAAAAAAATATACAAAGAAAAACAGAGATTTTTTTTAAATAATCAAACTCTTTCTCAAAAAAGCTTATATGAGATAAGCTCTAGATTTATACGATATATCCATATCAAAGATAGTAGTGATTTTAGTAATGAAAACTTACTTGAAGTTATAGATCTATCTTTAGGTGATAATATAGAGTTTATAGAAAATAAAGAGATATTTAGCAAAGATTTCAAGCACTATATCCAAATCAAAAAAGAGCTAGAAAAGATCATAGAAGATGAGAAAAATGTCGAAGAACTAAAAGAGTTTATAGCATTTGAAATCAAAAAAATAGATGAATATGATGAGCTTAGTTTAGTTAAAAAACAGTTATTACAAAAAGAAAAAATAGAAACATCTATAGACAAAGCAAGAGGAGTTTTTGAATATACATCAAGTGTAAATCAAGTACTTAGTTTGTTAGATATTGATAGTAGTTTTTTTGATGATGCTATCAACGAGCTTAGTAGCATTTTTGAAAAATCTGTAGATAATCTACATCTACTTGAAGATATAAATATAGATGAAGTTCTAACAAGAATAGAACAACTCTCTTATCTACAAAAGAAATTTGGATCTATAAAAGAGTGCTTAGAGTATAAAGAGGGCAAAAAAGCAGAACTTTTAAAGTATGAAAATATCTCTTTTGAAAAGCAAAGTTTAGAAAAAGAGATCTCTACTTTAGAACTTAATCTAAACTCTATAGCACAAAAGATAAGCCTAAAAAGAAAAGAGGCATTAAAAACTATAGAAAAAGAGATTAATATCTATCTTAAAGATCTCTATTTAAGTGATGCCTCTTTTAGTATATTAAAAACTCCTCTTAGTAATAGTGGATATGATAAGGTAGAAGTAAGCCTAAAAAACACAATGCTAGAAAACATAAGTAGCGGTGAATACAACCGTCTAAGATTAGCACTTATGGCTGTTAAGAGTAAATATGCACTAAGTGATACAGGGATACTCTTTTTAGATGAAATAGATGCCAACTTAAGCGGAAAAGAAAGCGATGCTATAGGTAAGGTATTAGAGCAAATAGCATATAAATACCAAATCTTTGCTATATCACATCAAGCACAACTTACATCTAAAGCAAATCAACACTTTTTAGTAGAAAAAGTTGATGGCAAATCAAAAGTCTTTGAAATAGAGGGTAAAAAAAGAGTAAATGAGATAGCTAGAATGATAAGTGGAGAGGAAATTTCACAAGAAGCTATAGATTTTGCAAAAAATTTACTAAATATTTCAAAATAAATTTCTACAAAATAATTATAACCTTAAATCATAATCTTTTTTTTCAATAAAAGATTATGATATCTTAGAAGATTAAAAATAATCTATCAATATACACCTAATAGGCTTTCTAAAAGATAAAATAAACACTGATAACTTTATAACATAATATTATTTACATATTTTTAATTAAGCCAATATATACATTAATACCACATATAATAATAAGCTTATAATAAATTAGAATACTTTTTATAAAACCTTAAGTTTAAAAGTATTAGAATTTGCACAAGTATTCATTTAAGCAATACTTAAAATATTATGAAAGGATTTATTATGGCAGACAGAAGAGAACAAGTCGCAAACTTAAATGTTGCTGATTTTACAAGTGCTTCTGTTACTTCAAATATGGAATATACTGATAGTAGTTCAATAGCTGTAGCAAGTGTTAGTGCAAATGCTTCAGAAGCTCAATCATCAGTTAATAGTGCTAATTCAATAGACGCATCAAATGCGTATATTGCTACAAGTATGAATATTCCAGCATCAGAAGTAGCAGCTACTACTCATACAGCTTCATCTACACTTGGTTTGGATGGAGTTTTAAATACATCAAATGGACTTTTAGGATCAATCTTAGGAGGAGGGGACGACTCAGGACTTCTTGGTCTTGGTAACCTTGTAGGTGGTGTTGTCAATGTAGTAACTGGTCTTGTTGATACTGTGATAGATGTTGTAGCTGGTGTTGTTGAGACTGTTGTAACTGTAGTTGATACTGTACTTAATGTAGTAGG
>JAAYJJ010000140.1 GCA_012522985.1 Aliarcobacter butzleri | reverse complement strand
TTAGCATTTATGATAAAAGAGTTTATAAAACTACCATTTTCACTTACTTGGTGGGCATATACATTTCCACTAGCAGCTATAACACTAGCTACTATTTTAAAGTATGAGATAACTGGAAGTATTTATAGCTTTTATATAGGGCATATTTTGATTTTTACTACTATAGCTTTACTAACTTTAGTAACTTATAAAAGCATAGGTGCGGCATTTAAAAAAGAGATTTGTATCAAAGAGTAAGTTTTTCTTACTCTTTTGATTTCATAAATTGTTTGATTTTTTGAGTTTCAATCATAGTTGCAGCTATATTGTGATTGTGAGATTTTAAAAATGTTAAATTTTTATAGATAAGCTCTGATAGTTTGATAAGATCTTTGTTTTCAAGATCAAAACTAGCGATACCATCTTCACTTAGGTATTTATTAACCCAAGTAAACAAACCAGAAGCTCTAAGTTCATCATCTAGTGAATCAATATAAATAAGCTCACTTAGAGCTTTTATAGACCTGTTTCTTCTTTCCATGCTTCTATTAAACCTTTTACTACTTTCATAACTTGATCTATTGCAGTTAGGTTGTTGTTGATTCCAGCACCAAATAGAGTCTCTATTTGATATAGGTACAAACCATCTAAATAGTAAGCAACATCTCCACCATCATAATCAAGTACATTTCTAAGTTCATCAAAAATAGCAATTGATTTGTTTATATATTTAAACTTATCTTCGATATTTTCCTCTTCTATTGCATTTTTAGCATATGAAAGATACTTTAACAAACCCTCATATAGCTTTAAAATCAATACATACGGATCATCAGTCATAACACTTTGTTGGTTATAAGCTTCTATTCCCATCTTTTTCCCTATAGTTTTTAGTTTTGACTATTGTACCACAAATATTATTAAATAACAAGGTAAATGCTAAAGCATTACCTTGCTGTTGATTGTTCTATCATCATTTTAAGCCCACCAAAAGAGCTTTCCATCTGAGTGATAATAGCTGTATATGCAGCAAATTGTTGAGCCAATTGAAGATATTTAGCATCTAGTTGCTCTATTGCTTTTGTTTTTTCTGATTTAAGCTCTTCTTGTCTTTTGCTCATGCTATCCCCATAAAGAGAGAGTAAACCATCTTTAAACTTCATACCATCAACAAGCTCTTTTAATGTTGTACCTAAACCTTTACTTTCAGCTTTTCCTATAAAGAGATCTTTTAACTCATCAAGGTTGTTTAGCACTGCTTCGCCTAGTTTTTTGTTATCAATTGTTAGCTTGCCGCTTTTATCTATCTCAAAACCATAGTTAAATATATTTAGATTATTATTATCTCCATATGTACCAAAAAGAGTATTTTTGATATTTGAAAGTATCATTCTCATACTTGATAGATCTTGCATAGGAGTATCAGCATTGTAAAGCTCACCATCTATTGCATCTACTACATCATTGTAAGCATCTACAAATTTTTGTAGTGCTGGAGCTATTGCTGTGTTGTCTTTTTCTATATTGATTGAAGACTTTCCAATCTCAACAGCAGTGATATTGAGTCCACCTTGAACCGTAATAGTATTTGATGAAACATTATACTCTATACCATCAACTTTTGCTTTCATATTTTGTGCTTCTTGGACATGGTTATCTGCAATATTGAGTCCAAGAAGATCATCACCACTAGTAGAGATAGTTAGCTTATTTGCTTCACCTGAATCGGTACTTTTTATAATAAGTCTATAGTCATTATCTCCTACTTTTTCAATATTTGCATTGAGTCCTTTGGTATTGTTGATTTTAGTTGAGAGATCATTGAAGCTTTGATTTAGGGAAAACTCCAAAACACTACCATCTCCTACTTGAATAGAGATTTTATCATTTGGATCTTGTGAAATAAGCTCACTAGGTTTAGAAAAAGTCGATGTTTGATAAACATCTCTTGTTGCTAGTTGGCTTATATCTATATTTAACATCCCAGGGCGAAGTAAAGAAGGATCTACTGCTTCAAAAATAGCACTATTTCCACTTGTATTTGCAACTATTTGTTCAAAAGCATTTCCACTACCTTTAAAAAGGTCTAGATCTTTTACAGCACCTAGTAAGGCATCCACTTTTGCCTCTATAGAACCAAACTGCTCTAGCTCTTTATCCCAAGTTTCAAGTTTTTTTTCAAAAGGTTCAACTCTTGCTCTTTTTTCTGCTTCTTTTAGTTTTTCTATTAACTCTTGATTTAATCCTGCTGCTCCAGCACTTCCAAGTCCTAATATTCCTGTTGCCATAGTATGCCTCCTTTATTATCTTTTTAAACCAAGTATGGTTTGAATCATCTCATCGACTGTTGTTATTATTTTTGCATTTGCTTCATATGCTGCTTGAAACTTGATAAGATTGATCATCTCCTCATCTTTATCAACTTTGGTTAGTTGATCATATGTGTTTTTTAAAGACTCTTTTACGGCTTTTTGAGTAGAGTATAAAAAGGCATTTGTCTCTTTATCTGCTGATACTTTTACTTGTAAAGTTTGAAAAAACTTAGCAAAAGAGGTTCCTACACTTATGTTGCTATCTTGAGCTTTACCATCAAATCTAATATCACTTTTCCACTGTATTTGAGCTAAATAGTCTAGTTTTTCTTGAGTTAGCCCTATAACAGCACCTTTATTAAACTCCAAGCTTTTTACATTTGCTCCTGTAAAAAGTCCTATTGTTTTAGCTTGTTGATTGCTTAGATCAAGTGCTTTTTGTCCAAAAGTATAGTTTCCATTTGGATCTATAAAAAAACTATTAGTTATATCTGATAGAGTTGCTGCAAAGTTATCAAGCATCTCTTTATATGCAATAAATTTGTTATTATCTGAATTTGTGGTAAGGTTTTCAGTCATCGCTTTGATTTTACCACTTGTAATAATAAGCTTCTCATCAAAAATTTCTAAATGGATATCATTGATTGCTGTTTGATTTAGGTTTGGATTTGTGCTTATTTCTACAGGATCATTTACACCATTTGAATCACTTATCAAAAGTCTTGCATCAAACTTACCATCTTCACCGCCAACTACAGCCTTTATCATCAAAAACTTATCAAAAGCATTGTCATTGACAGAAAGGTTAGTATTTAGATACTCTTTTTCTGTACCATTATATGCTTTTATCTCTCCTTGAAGCTCATCCATACTATTGATTTTATGGACTAAAGCTCTTATATAGTTGTTTTCATCTACTACAGTTGTACCATTGCCATCTATATCAAATCCTATATCTTCGCCTATTCTAACAGATACTTCAATACCTAAGTTATCAAACTTGTAAGTAATAGTATCTCTATCAGTACCAAGATTACTTGAAGCAATAGAGTTTGTTCTAGAATTTGTAGCATAATAATCTTGTTGAGGAATATAGTTTTCAACAGTAGTTACTTTATGGATATTTGTACTATATCTAACAGCAACCATACCGCCTATTTTAAGCTCATAATCATGCCCTCTATCAACAGTAATATCAACATATTTAGATAACTCTTCTTCTAGTTGGTCTCTTTTATCTAGCAAATCATTTGGTTCAACTACTCTTTTGTGGATTTGTTCGTTAAGTGATCCAATATCTTGTAAAATTTGATTTATTCTATCAACATCTGCATAGACTTCATTTTTGGTAGCAATCTCTTTATCTTCTATACCAGAGTAGATGTTTTTAAGATCACTCACTACAAGACCAGCAGAGTTTAAGAGATGGTTTTTTGCTATTTCATTGTTTGGATTGGCTCTTAGATCTTCAATAGCTTGAAAAAATCTATCAAGATCAGAGGATAGTCCACTCTCATCACTTTCAAAAAATATTGATTCTATATCAGCTAACATAGAGTTTAGCTCTTGAAGATTTGACTCTTTGCCTTGCTCTTTTAGGAGATTACTAAAAACATATTGATCTGTAATCCTAAAAGCTTCATCAACACTAACACCTCTTCCATGTATCCTAGCATCACTATGAGATAGTTCACTAAGTCCTACGACTCTTTTTTTGTATCCAGGGGTATTTTCATTGGCAATGTTATTCATAGTGTTTTCAACAACAGTTTTTGCTGCATTTAAACCACTTTGTCCTACATGTAAAGCGTTGATCATTGCCTTCTCCTTTTTTTATATAAGTAATTATGACATTACATTTCTTAATATTAGCTTAGAACGGCCATATTCCTTCCAAAAATCTTGTTCCCCAACCTTTATGTAAGGTATTTGCCTCTTCACCTGTTTTATCATAGAAGATTCGCAAATTTGCTACTTGATCTGATAAAACACTATTATCTGGAGTGATATCATAAGGTCTTATAATACCAGTTAAAAAAAGAAACTGTTTTTGTCCATCTATAGTAACTTCACGTGAACCTCTTATAAGATAGTTTCCATTTTGATAAACCTCTTCAATAACAGCTGATACTGTTGTTTCCAATGATTCATCAAACTTTGATGTTACATTACCTTTAAAGGTATTGTTAGATTGTGATTCAAAACCAACACCAATTTGTCTATTTATATTGTTTATTGCAGCTTTTGGTAATGCTCCTTGACTTTGTCCACTAACGCCTGTAAAGACTCCAGCACCAAGGTTGGTTGTATTTGATTTTTTCATATCTCTAGTATTTTTGGAGTCTGATTTTAACTCTTCAATAATTCTAACTTGTATAATATCACCTATTTGTAAATCTTTTTTATCAGAAAACAAAGAACCACCTCTTACAGAGTATAAAGAGCCTTTTCTTTCTACTTTTGGGGTATGTTCTCTTGGGACTTGAAGTTGTTTTAAATCATATGCACTATCGTATTGTTGGCTACTACAAGCAGAAAACAATAGTAAAAAAGACAAGCTTAAAAGGAGTAAATATCTATTCTTCATCATCTGTGTACCTACTTTGTACTATACTTGCTAAATCAACAGCAATTTTTATATCATTTTTTGTATTTTGCACTAAAGCTAATACCCCATATCTTATCATAAGAGCCTCTAAATCTACTTTGGGATTTGTAACTAATAAAAGTCTTTCATTTTGGATTTTGATATCTTTTATATTCTCTTTACCAATCAAAGAGATAGCAATAGTTGCTTCATCGTAGATAATAGACTCTATAGTAAGTGCTTTTTGTTCTTTTTTATTTATTTCATCTTCATTTGAAATAGGAGTTTGTTGTAGCTCTTCTTCAATGTTTTTAAACACTCCACCTATATGTATATAATACGCAAATAGAAGTATCAATAGACCAACTATACTAATAGCTTTAATGGTTAGTTTTTTATAGTTTTGTCTTTTGACTACTAATATCAACATATATCCTTTTTAATGTTATTTAAAAACAAACTCTGTAAATAAAACTTTATTTATTGGATTTTCTATAGGTTTTTTGGTTCTAGAACTAGCTGATGTGATAGTTTTGTTTAACTCATTTAAAAGCTCTTCTCTTAAAAGTTCTTTGCCTCCAACAGTCAATAGTTCATCGGAGTTTCTAGCACTAACTAAAGAGATAACAACATCTTTAATCTCATCTGTATATTCATCTGTAATAGTTTGAATGCCATCATTGAAGCTAGTCATACTTAAAGATAGTTTCATTAGTTGGAGTTTGCCTTTTGAGTTTGTTATATTTAAAACTATTTCATTTATATTTGATTTATATTCTTGACCAACTATTACCTCTTTTGGTTCTACTACAGCTTGTTGTTGAGATTCGTTTTGACCATTTTGTGGTTCATTGGAAGATGAAAATAAAAAATACGCACCAACCCCTAAAGCTATCAATAAAACCACTATCAATGATATCAAAGCTATAATTAAGCCTTTTCCACCACCATTTGGGCTAGATGCTTGTGCATTTTCTTCTGCCATAAATCCTCCTAATTATTTACCTTACTAAAATCTTGCATCATATTTGTTATTATGGCTGCATTTTCTATCTTTAGCAATCTTATGATATCTGTTGCATTTTTTGTTTTTAGTGTTACTATTATATCAAAAACATCTTGAATTTTACCACTATCTATCATTTTATCAAAAATCTCAGCAGCACTTTTTGGTTTCATATTGTTATAAATAGAGGTAGTTTTGCTAGATACTTCAGCTTTGATATCATCTAAGATTTGTTGATTTTGCTCTTTTATCTCCTCTATTTCAACTTTGGTTTTTTCGATTTTTGACAATAACTCTTCAAGTTCACTCTTTTGTTTTAGGTATTCAGACTCTTTTTGATTGTAAAAATCATTTAATTCTTGTTTGAGTCTAAGAATCTCTTGTTTTTGTCTATCATCACCACTATCTTGAACTATAATAGCATAAGAAAAACTACTAAATAGTAAAATTAATAAAATCTTTTTAAACAACTATTTACTCCTTGGATAGCATAATCATTTTGGTTTGCATATATTCATCAGCCTTTATATCTTCATCTTTTAGAAATTGTTTTATTTTCTTCTTTTTTTCTTCATTTAGTATATATTTAAACTGTTCACTCTCTTTTTGGAGATTGGCTATTTCTACATCTACATTGAGAATAAGTTTATATAGGTTTGATTTTTGGATTTCAAAAATAGTTATTTTATCTTTTAAGGTAGCTTTATGAATCTCTAAAATAGCAAAATCACTAATAGGCCCATATCTATTGACACTAGTATGGCTTAGTGCATCTTTTAAAGAGTTTATCTCATTTTCAAGATCATATATTTGATTTTGAAGTTTTAACTTTTCTATTATTTTTTGATCTGCTTGAAGTGTTTTAAGATTGTAGAGTTTTTTTATCATTTTTCACCAAATATTAAAATCATATTCCAAAGTTCATATGTATATGACTCTATATTGTTTCCTATCCAAGGTAAAGAGATAAGAATAAAAAAAGAGACAAAGATAAGCTTAGGAACAAATGTTAAAGAAGCATCACTTACTTGAGTTACTGCTTGAAAAATAGAGATTAAAAGACCTATTACCATACTTACTAAAAGTGAAGGAAGCCCTAGTATTAGTACTACCTTTACAGTATTTTCGGCAATAGATATTAGATCCATATTAATCTCTTATTTTGATAGAGATATCTAATGTTTTATTTTCTAAAAGTTTTGAAATCAAAGCAGAAAGCTGATTGATATCAAGATTATTTAGAGAAATTTCATTGGATGGAGCTGGACTATATGCTTGGGGTTTGTTTTGATTATTTGTTTTGATTTGAGATAATGACTCTTTTGAAAAATCTATATTTTCTAAAGCAGATATTAAATCCTCTTCATTTAGCTTATTAAGCTCGTCAAATTCATGTGCCACATCTTCTCCTTTGGTTGTAGTAGGTAATTGTTGATCTAAATCTTTAGGCATATCTATAATATCTTGATTATCAAGATCCATAATAGCAGCCAACTCTTCATCTATATCATTTATAGTTTTAGAGAGTTCTTCATTGTTGGAATTTTTGCTATATTCTATCTCATCAAAACTAAGTATATCAAGTCTAAGATCATTTTTATCAAAATCAAGCTTATTAAAATCAGGTAAATCTTCATTGCCTTCTTCTTTTTCAAAGCTTTGTATTGTAGTACTCTTTTCTTCTTGGTTTTGAGACTCTTTGTCCCAGTTGTCATACTCTAAAAGTTCATTTAGCTCTTGATCTATCAAAACACACTGTTCACCCTCACAAGACTCTATCTCTTTGTTGAGGCTATTTGATATCTCTTCTTGTCTTTCTTCTTCGGCTTTTAGAAATCTATCAACTTTCCTACTTATTTGTTTGCCTAAAGAACCGCTAGAGTCTATTTGTGTATCAAAAATATTATATTTTTGTAAAAACTCTTTTTCTATACCA
>JAAYJJ010000215.1 GCA_012522985.1 Aliarcobacter butzleri | reverse complement strand
TTAGTAGTATATAACGATGGTGAACTAGAACTAACAGTATCTGTAGAAAATGAAACTGTTTGGTTAAATAGAAATCAAATCTCTCAACTTTTTGGTAGAGATATCAAAACAATAGGTAAGCATATAAACAATATCTTTAGAGAAGGGGAATTAGTAAGGTTTTCAGTTGTCGCAAATTTTGCGACAACTGCTACAGATGGTAAAATATACGATGTAGAATACTATAACTTAGATGTAATTATATCTGTAGGTTATAGAGTAAAATCACAAAAAGGTGTTAAATTCCGTCAATGGGCAACAAGTGTATTAAAAAGTTATATAACAAATGGCTTTGTAATAAATAGCGATAAGATCACAAATGAAAGATTTGTATCACTAGAAGACAATGTTAGTTCTTTAAGAAATAGGCTTGAAAGTATAGAGAGCAAGATTGTTGATAATACTTATATACCAATTCAAGGTATATTTTACAATGGGCAAATATTTGATGCATATGCTTTTATTAACGATATACTAAAAAAAGCAAACAAAACAGTGCTTTTAATAGATAACTATATAGATGATAGTATATTTACCCTATTTAGCAAATATCCTAATATTAGCTTTACTATCTATACTCATACTATATCTAAACAGTTAAATTTAGACTATAAAACATATCAAAAACAATATAATAATATAGAGTTAAAAATAAATAAAAACTTCCATGATAGGTTTATTATCATAGATGATAAGAAACTTTACCACCTAGGAGCAAGTTTAAAAGATTTAGGTAAAAAGGTATTTGCTTTTAGTAAGCTTGATGTGGATATAGGGATGTTTTTAGATAATGGTTTTTAGAAAGTGAGGTTTTTTAGGAAGTGAGGTTTCAACCTTACCCACACGGTGACAGTGTTAAGAGCTAAGCGTTCAGCGTTAAGAGTTGGTGACAATGAATTGTCACTTCCAAATATTAATTCTTAGCTCTGAACACTATCGACTATTGACTCATAACTAACGACTTACATTTTACATTTAAAATAACTTTAAGCATTATGACTATATAATTTACTTTTAAATCAAAAGAGTACATATGAATCAAATTACAACTATACCAAACCAATCTATAAGTGATAAGATATATACTATCCGTGGAGTGCAAGTTATGCTAGATAGGGATTTAGCAGAACTTTATGGAGTGGAAACTAGAGTATTAAATCAAGCAGTTAAAAGAAATATTGAAAGATTCCCTGATGACTTTATGTTTCAACTAACTAAAGAAGAACTAGAAAATTGGATGTCACAAATTGTGATATCCAATAAAGAACTTATGGGATTAAGAAAACTACCCTTTGCTTTTACAGAGCAAGGTGTATCAATGCTAAGTGCTGTACTCAAAAGTAAAACTGCGATACAAACTAGTATTATGATTATAAAAAGTTTTGTAAATATGAAACGATTTTTACACAATAACTCAACACTTTTTACTAGAATAGAGAGTATTGAAAAAAGACAAATATCATATGAAATAAACAATGACTCTAAAGTCAATAAAATCTTATCACTTTTGGATAACTCAATACCAAGCCAAGGTATATTTTACAATGGGCAAATATTTGATGCATATGCTTTTATCAATGATTTACTAAAAGAGGCTAAGAGTAAAGTAGTATTAATAGATAACTAAATAGATGATACTATATTTACCTTATTTAGCAAATATCCTAATATAAATTTTACTATATATACTCAAAATATCTCTAAACAATTAGAATTAGACTTTAAAACATATCAAAAACAATATAATAATATAG
>JAAYJJ010000016.1 GCA_012522985.1 Aliarcobacter butzleri | reverse complement strand
ATTAGAAATCCACTAACGTGTAAAGAGCAAAATGGACTTTGTGCTAAATGTTATGGATTAAATCTAGGTGAACAAAGAAAAGTAAACCCAGGAGAAGCTGTTGGTGTTGTAGCAGCTCAATCTATCGGTGAACCAGGTACTCAGCTTACTCTTAGAACATTCCACGTTGGTGGAACTGCAAGTGCGGTACATACTGAAAGAGAGCTAAAAGTTGAAAAAGAAGGTTTTATAAGATATTATAATATTAAAACTTATCTAAATAAAGAGGGGCAATCTATTGTAGCAAATAGAAGAAATGCAGCAGTACTTTTGGTTGAGCCAAAAATCAAAGCTCCTTTTAAAGGTAATGTAAAAGTTGAAACTCTACATGAAGAGCTTATTTTAACAGTAACATCAGATAAAGAGTCAAAAAAATATATTTTTAGAAAAAATGATGTTGCAAAAGCAAATGAACTTGCAGGTGTAAGTGGTAAAATAGAGGGTAAACTCTATCTTCCATATAGTAGTGGTGAAGAGGTAGATGAAGATGAGTCTATCGTTGAAATCATAAAAGATGGATGGAATATACCAAATAGGATTCCATATGCAAGTAAACTTTTAGTAGAAGATGGTACACCACTGACTAGAACTATATTAAGTGGAGTTAAAGGACAAGTAAAATACTATAAACTAAAAGGTGACTTTTTAGAAAGAAAGTATGATGTAAAAGCTGGAGATGTAGTAACTGAAAAAGGGCTATTTTGTGTAATCGTTGGTAAAGATGATAGAGAAGCAGCAAGACACTATATCTCAAGAGAATCTGTAGTAGTTGCAAATGATAATGATATAGTAAAAGCTAAATCAGTTTTAGCTGAACCAACTAATGGTGAGCAAACTACTATAGCAGAGTGGGATCCATATACAAATCCTATTATAGCTCTAGAAGAGGGTGTTGTAGCATTTGAAGATATTATTGCTGGTGTAACAGTATCAGAGCAATATGATGAGCTAACAGGAACTAGTAAACTAGTTGTTAATGAGTATATAACAGGTGGATATAAACCAGCTATTTTAATAGCAACAAAAGATGATAAAATAGTAAGATATCCACTAGAAGCAAAAACATCACTAAACGTAAGTGAAGGCGATAAAGTAATGATTGCTGATATTTTGGCTAGAACTCCAAAAGCTTTGGCTAAATCAACAGATATTACTGGTGGTCTTCCAAGAGTAAGTGAGCTTTTTGAAGCAAGAAGACCAAAAAATCTAGCAATCTTGGCATCTTTTGATGGTGTTGTTAGTATGGGTAAACCAGTAAGAAATAAACTAAGATTGACAATAACAGATGAAAATGGTAATAAAGCAGAGCATTTGGTAGAAAAAGGTAAAAATATTCTTGTTCATGAAGGTGAGTTTGTTCACGCTGGAGAGGCTTTGACTGATGGACAAACAGCAAGTCATGATATATTGAAAATCCTTGGAGAAAAAGCACTACACTACTTTATAGTAAGTGAGATTCAAAAAGTTTATAGAAGCCAAGGGGTAAATATAGCTGATAAACATATTGAGGTTATCTTATCTCAAATGTTAAGACAAGTTACTATTGTTGATAGTGGTGATACTAAGTTAATAGCTGGTGAGATGGTATCTAAAAAGAGATTCCAAGCAGAAAATGAGAGAATTGTAAGACTAGGTGGAGAACCAGCTATTGCTGAGCCTTTACTTCTTGGTATTACTAGAGCTGCTGTTACTAGTGATAGTATTATTTCAGCAGCATCATTCCAAGAGACAACAAAGGTTCTTACAGAAGCTGCAATAAGCTCTAAAATGGATATGTTAGAAGACTTAAAAGAAAATGTTATTATAGGTAGAACTATACCTGTTGGAACAGGATTATATAGAAATAAAAAAGTCAAACTTTCATCACAGGAGTAATAATCAAGATTTTTCTTGATTATTACGAAAAATGGAAACTATATTAATCTTATTTTTTGTTTTTATAGCTTTTGAGCTATATGAGACAGTTTGGCAAAAATCTCAAAGCTTTTTGGAACTTTTGGAGAAGAATTACTATTTCTATAAAAAAGGTATTTTTACATATCTTAGTATGAATCCATCCTTTTTTTATGTGATTTTTTTAATTTTTGCTTTGGGTTTTGATGATTTTTGGATGTATAGCATACT
>JAAYJJ010000139.1 GCA_012522985.1 Aliarcobacter butzleri | reverse complement strand
TCATCTACTACTAGCTCTTATCCTATTTTAGATGATCTAAATATTTTACTTGTAGAAGACAATGAAATAAACCAAAAAGTTGCTGCTATTATTTTGGAAAAGTCAAAAATCAACGTAGATCTAGCCCAAAATGGCAAAGAAGCTGTAGAGATTTTTAAAGCAAATCAAGATAAATATGATCTTATTTTGATGGATTTACAAATGCCCATTCTTTCTGGATATGAAGCTACTATACAAATAAGAGAGTTTAATAAAACTATTCCTATTATTGCTTTGACTGCTGCGTCTTTGACTGAAAATAGACAAAAAGTTATAGATGCTGGTATGAATGATCATCTATCTAAACCTATAGATAAAGAGTTGCTTTTTGATACTATTATCAAATATACAAACAAATCAAAAGCAAATATAGACTATATACAAATCGAAACATCTCTTACAAACAATACCCTAAATCTTCAAACTCTAGAAGAAAACCTTGCAAATAAAGAGTTAGCTACTAAACTTCTAAAAACCTTTTTATCTCAACTAAATGGTGAGTTTAGCAATATTATAGAAGAGCTTTTAGCAAATAGTAGTGAAGCTAGATTTTTAGTCCATGGACTCAAAGGTATAAGTGGAAATCTAGGAGTTAATAAACTCTTTATGATATGTCAAAAGATAGATGAAAAGTTTAAAAACAATCACTTTGTTAGCCCAGAGAGTATCAATGCTTTAGCCAAAGAGCTAGATAATGTCAAACAAGAGCTAAACCATATCATCAAAGAACAAGATGTTATTATCGATGAAGATATAACAAAACTCTCTCAAAAAGAGCTAGATAAACTTATAGATAGTTTTATATCCAACCTTCAAAGTGGAGATCTTCTATCTCAAGAAGATCAAAACTTACTTTATACTAACCTAGAAAAATATAATCTTCTTTTAGCTTATGAGCTAAAAAAACTAAAAGAGTCTATAGAAGAGTTTGAATATCATATAGCATTAGAGATTTTATCAAATTTAAAAAAAGATTAAAATAAATATTTAGTCAAATTTTAAATTTTTTTTATATTAAAACTATACTACAATTAACTCCTAGTTATATTTATAATTAGTTTTATTAATACAAAGGAAGTCAAATAATGAAACAGATGTTATTTAAAGAAAAATACCCAATCTATGTGCTGGAAATCAAAAAAACTGAAACTACATATAAAAATATTGATGAAGTATTTGAGTTTTTAAAACAAAAGATTCAAAACCACCCTGTAGGTGTATTTATCGCTTCATTTGATCATATGGCTCATACAAAATCATTTGAAGATTATGTTGTAGCTGATGGTATAATAGATGCTAAAAACTTAATATTTTGCTTTGGTAAAGAGATACCAACAAGTAAAATTATGGCTGTAAGACCTAGAAGTATAGGTGCTTGTGAGTTTGAAGATCATTTTGAATTTTCTATTTTAGAAGTTCCAAATGAAAACCTACATCAAGTAGTTGAAAACTGGATCAAAGAAATAGCTAACAAATAATGCTTATAGATATCCCAAACTATAAAAATCTTGATATCAAATATCTTGTATGTGATTACAACGGCACTATCGCCAAAGATGGTAAATTGCTTGATGGTGTAGGAGAGTATCTAAACTCCCTTTCAAGCTATTTTGAAGAGATCTTTGTTATAACTGCTGATACCTTTGGTAGTGTCAAAAAAGAGCTTTCTAGCTTTGATATCAAGAT
>JAAYJJ010000138.1 GCA_012522985.1 Aliarcobacter butzleri | reverse complement strand
TGCAACTATACATGGAGTAGGACAAGGAATAAGTTCAGAGATAAGAGATGGAGAGTTTAAAGATGGCTTTGCAACAGGAGCCTTAATATCAATAGTAAGTGATGGAGCATTGCAGATGAGGAAGTATCAAGAAACAAACTATGACTATCCAGGGAAAAATGATGATAAAGTAATAAGTATAAATCGTACAAACCTTACAGGAAATAAAAGTATACTGGGAAATAATGAGTTAGCAGGTGCTTTTCCAACATTGGAAATTATTGATGGAGATCCTAAGTTTACACCAGGTTCTGGATTAACAGGAGGAGATGTGTTTGGAGATAGAACACTATTTGGAGTTAAGATTGATAAAACAGGATTCTTTGGATATGTTTTAGAGAACTTTTCAGGACCTCATGATTTTATGTCTAGTTGGAATTACCAAAATATTAATAATCAAACTAGTTTAATAAATAATGGACTTCTTACCGAAATAGGAAGTGGATTACTCTTAATACCAGCTACACCATTTGCAACAGGAACATTTATACAAGACAACTATCAATATCTTCAAAATATAAAGTACTTTTTAAATAAAAATAAAGAAAAAAAACAAGAAGCCATAAATAAAGCAAAGGAGAATAGATGAGAAATATTATTTTTAATTTATTAACTTTAATAGTCCTTACAGGCTGTCGTTATGGAGAAGCAACCTATGAAACATTTAAATATAATAGAAATTGGAATATGCAGCATGTAGATATTCCTAAAATCATTCCTCAATATAGGGAAATTTATAGTGAAGATAAATATATATATATCTTTAGAAATAGCCACAAAGGTTGTGTTTATGGATATTTAACTAATAGAGATGATAAGCCTGAAAAGGTTATAGGTTGGATTATAATATCAGGTAAAGAATTTTGTAAAGAACAAAAAAACTTTACATTTCAGATATAAGGAAATAAGTGAAAAATAATATTTTAATCCCAGATACTCCATTTGCACAAGATTATTCAACACAAATACAAGCTGGATTAAAACTACAAAAAGATGAAAAAGAAAAACAAAAAGAGGCTACAAATAAAGCAAAGGATAATAGATGAAAAATATTATTCTTATTTTTATAGCAAGTATTCTTTTGAATGGTTGTTATATGGGTTCTGCAACATATGAAGTTTTTGAAAGGAGCAGGAATTATCATATTGGAAAAGATAATATACCGAAATCCTTTGGATCTGATGGTAGAAATATTTACAGTGAAGATAAATATATATATTTAAGTGAAAGACCTAAAGGATGTGTTATAGGATACTTAACAAATAGAGATGATAAACCAGAAAAGGTTATAGGCTGGATTATAATTTCTGGAAAAGAGTTTTGCAAAGAACGACAAGCTTGGGCATTGTCTTTTTAAGGAAATAAGTGAAAAATGATATTTTAATCCCAGCTACACCATTTGCATTAGCACCATTTACACAAAAATATTTAGATTCTATTCAAAATTATAGATATTTGAAAAAAGATAATGAACAAATAAAAGAAAAAGCTATAAATCAAGTAAAGGATAATAGATAAAATAGCATCTATATAAATATGCTATATATAATAAGGTATAGAATTTATTAGTCAATAGCTACTAGTCAATAGTTTTTAGTCCTTAGTCTATAGTCTTAGGAAGTGATGTTTCAACCTCACCCATTAAAAAAAGTATAAAGAATAAAGGAGTATCATTTAAGAAAAGGTGACATTAAAATGTCACTTCCTAATATTATATGGATTGTATTGTAGGAAGTGAGGATTCATCCTCACCCATTGAAAAAGTATAAAGCAAAGAGATATTACTTAAGAAAAAGTGATATTCTTGAGCTTTAGCACTCTAAAGAGAAAATCTCACTTCCTAAGACTATATGGATTGTATTATAGGAAGTGAGGTTTCAACCTCACCCACATCTGATACGCACCATTAACTATTAACCAATTACCAATTACCAATTACCAATAACTATTGACTAAAAACTATCGACTAAAAACCAATAACCACTCACTAATTAGCACTTTTTAGTAAAAAAAGTAGTAAAAAAGAGTAAAAAGGCTAAATTCTTTGAAATTTAAGGTAAATTTAAGCGTAAAGCCCTTGACAAAGTAAAAAAATTCTATTATAATTCCCGTCCACAAACACAGAAGGGTTTTAACTTCTAGAGT
>JAAYJJ010000137.1 GCA_012522985.1 Aliarcobacter butzleri | reverse complement strand
TGATAACTGGCATAGTAAAAAAATAAAACTTAGCTTATAAAAATACAAAATATCATTATTTAATTATAGATAATATTCTCTTTAAATCAACTAAACCAAATCATAACACAACTTTAATATCTTTACTACTTAAAAACTTAGTTAATCTTCCTAGCCTTTACATAGACTCTTTTTGGTGCTGGATATCCTTCTACAGTCAAAGAGCTATCATTTGGATCCAAAAAATCATCCAAACTTTGATCAAAGCTCCATTTGGTCGCTCTTTGTTCGCTAGAGTCTGTAGTTTTTATATCTATTAGTTCAAACTCCCCAAACCCTGCTCTACCAAGCCAATTATATAAAGCCTTAACTGTAGGTATAAAGTAAATATTAGGGATCTTAGAATACCTATCTTTTGGACAAAGTGCGATATCATCATCACCATCTATCATAAAAGTATCTATTAAAATCTTTCCATTTTTATTTAGAGCTTTATTTAGAGATTTTAGAGTTGCTATTGGATCACTTCTATGGTACAAAACACCCATCATCACAATAAAATCAAACTTATGTTCGTAATACTCTATATGTTCTACTCCTAAAAGCTCATAAATGATACCACTTTTTGCAAAGTGGTTGACTAAATCAAACTGTAGTTTAAAAAGTGGCGAAGGATCAAAACCTACTAGTTTTTCAGGCTTAAGTTCTAGCATTCTAAACATATAATAACCATTATTACAGCCAACATCAGCTACCATCTTGCCCTCTATATCCAAATAGTTTTTAATAATATCATACTTAATATTGCTTTGCCACTCACTATCTATATCTATATCACATAAACTAAAAGGTCCCTTCCTCCAAGGTCTAAGAGCCTTGGCACACTCATATAGTCTATCTTTGATATCTTCTTTTATCTTATCATCACACTTACATATAAACCAATCATCAAAAATTATCTCCACATTTTGTACATCAATTTGCTTAAATTTTTCTACTTTTTCATAAAGTGGTTTTATGTTTTTCCATAAAAACCAATTATTTCTTTTATTTCTTATGTTTTTTATATCCATTTTACTTTTTTACACCTAGGTTAAATATAATCTTTCTTTAATTTTAACATTAGTTTAATAAAATATACAATAATCTAATAAATCTTACTATATAATTACCAATTAAAATATCAAAGGATCTGTTTTGGAGCTAATAAAGAGGGTATTGTTTTCTTATAAAACTACTATGTTATTATTATTTACTATAGGATTAGGAGCTGGTGTTGCTACATTTTTGGAAAATGATTTTGGTACATCAACTGCTAGAGTTTTGGTGTATAACTCTTGGTGGTATGAAATAACACTTATACTAACAACTATCAACCTTATAGGATTGATGTATCTTACAAAGATGTGGAAAAAACCTGCTAAGTTTATATTTCACTTTTCATTTGTCATGATACTTATAGGTGCTGGAGTAACTAGATATATAGGTTTTGAGGGTATAGTTCATATTCGTGATGGTGAAACTACAAATCAAATGATTTCACTTGAACCTTTTATTCAAATAACTATTCAAGATAGTGATGGACAAATCTACTATGAGGAGTTTCAAAAAGAGTTTAGTGCTTTAAATAACAATTTTAACTACAATATAAATTTTAATAATAAAACTTTAAACTTAAAATATAAATCTTATAAATTTGTCAAAGAAAACAACTCTGAAATAGGTATCTTAAATGCAACAGCTTCTTTGGATGGCATATCCAAAGATATAAGATTAGTAGGCAACAGAGGTATCCAAGGTATGCCAGTAGCTGAAGAGTTTGGTGATGTTAAAATAGCTTTTGAATATGGCTCAAAGGGTATGGAGTTGCCATTTTTTATGCATCTTAAAAAATTTGAACTACAAAGATACCCAGGATCTATGTCTCCATCATCTTTTGCTAGTGAAATAACTCTTATAGATGATAAAAACAACAAAAAAGAGGATCATAGAATATATATGAATAATACTTTAGATTATGGTGGATATAAATTTTTCCAAAGTTCATATGATCTAGATGAAAAAGGGACTATTCTATCAGTCAATAACGATCCAGGCAAATATCCTACATATTTGGGTTATTTTTTACTTACTTTTGGACTACTTTGGAATCTTTTTGATAAAAAAAGTAGATTTTTACAACTTTCAAAATATCTCAAAACATTTAAAACCGCTGCTGCTTTTGTAGCTATACTACTTTTATCTTCAAATAGTGAGCTTTATGCTGAAGATAGCTTGGTTGAACATATAAATAAATACAAAAGTGAATCAACCCAAATAGCAGAAGAATTTGGCAAAATCATAACACAAGATCACCAAGGTAGAATGAAACCACTAAATACGCTAAATACTGATATTATGCACAAACTTAGTGGCAAAGCATCTATGTTTGGTATGAATAGTGATCAAATAGTCCTTGGTATGCTTACTCGTCCTGATATATGGGCTCAGGTAAAGATGATTAAAATCACCTCTCCTCAACTAAAAGAGTTTTTGGGTGTTGATAAAGATGAAAAATATATCGCATTTAATCAAGTTTTTGATGAAAACAACTACCGTCTAGCAAATCTAGTAGAAGAGACAAATAGGGTAAAACCTATAGATAGAGGCACTTTTGAAAGAGATATTATAGCTATTGATGAAAAAATAAATATCACATATATGGTCTTTAATAGCTCTTTGCTTAAAATATTACCTTATCAAAAAGCTGAAAATCATAAATGGTATAGTCCTATAGAAGCTATGCAAACATTTGAAGAGCCTCATTTAGAGGGTGTGAGTTTGATTATTAAGGGATTTTTTAACTCTTTTGCTTCTGGTGAATATGAGAGTGCTAAAGCTTACCTAGGTCATATAGATACATATCAAAAAACTGTAGGCAAAGAGGTAATTCCTTCGCAAGATAAGATAGATTTGGAGATTTTTGTAAACAAAGCTCAAATTTTTCCAAATGTAACTATAGGATATATTATAGTTGGATTGTTGCTTTTTATTTTGTCAATGGCAACTGTTATAAATAAAAATTTACACTCAAATAGAGTAAATTTTATAGCGTATATGTTAGTAGCAATACTCTTTTTGATACATACATTTGGAATGGGATTTAGATGGTACATTAGTGGACATGCTCCTTGGAGTGATACTTATGAGTCACTTTTATATATAGCATGGTCTGCTGCACTTGCTGGGGCTGTGTTTTTTAGAAAATCACTTATGGCTCTAGCTGCTACGGCTGTTGTTGCTGGTGTTTTTATGTTTACAGCTCATTTAAGCAATATAAATCCACAAATAACAACACTAGTACCTGTACTTAAATCATATTGGCTAACTATTCATGTATCTACTATTACAGGTAGTTATGGATTTTTGGGACTTGGAGCTATGCTTGGATTTATGGCGTTATTGCTTTTTATATTTAGAAATCCAAACAAACCTCATATAGATGAAACTATCAAACAAATAACAGCCATCAACGAAATGGCACTGATTTTTGGGCTAAGCTTCTTGGTAGTTGGTAACTTTTTAGGTGGTGTATGGGCAAATGAGTCTTGGGGAAGATACTGGGGATGGGATCCAAAAGAGACTTGGGCATATGTATCAATAGTAGTTTATACTATAGTACTACACTTAAGGTTAATCAAACCTCTAAATACTCCTTTTGTACTTAGTGTGGCTTCTTTGGTTGTCTTTTCATCTATACTTATGACATATTTTGGAGTAAACTTTTACCTATCTGGGCTTCACTCATATGCTACTGGTGATCCTGTTCCTGTGCCTACTTGGGTATATGTAAGTGTAGTAAGTATTGCTATTTTGATAGCTCTAGCTTATAAAAACAAAGACTTAAAAGCAAAAACAAGTGAGTAAGACAAATAAAATGAGTAGTGTTTTAGAACTTTTTATAGATCTTAGCAAAGTACCAAGATGTAGTAAAACACATACTCCTTTTATAAAATATATCACAAATTTTGCTTTATCTTATGGATATGAAACTTTTGTAGATAAAGCAAACAATATTTTATGCAAAAAACCAAATAGTAGTGCTAAAATAGCTCTTCAATCACACTATGATATGGTTTGCCTAAGCGATGATGCCACTCCTCCAACCATCATAGAAAAAGAGGGGTTTTTATATGCTAAAAACTCTACTTTGGGTGCTGATAATGGTATAGGTTGCTCAATGATGATGAAGCTTATAAGCCAAGGATATGATCTAGAGTATCTCTTTACTAGTGATGAAGAGATAGGCTTAATAGGTGCAAATGAAATAGAGTTTATACTAAACTCATCATATCTTATAAATCTTGATAGCGAAGATGAAAAAGATATCTGTATAGGTTGTGCTGGTGGTATAGATATCAAAGCTATTATAAACAAAAAAGAGATAAGACAAGTAGAAGATTATACTCTTTATGAGATAAAAGTAGATGGATTAAAGGGCGGACATAGTGGAGTAGATATAGATAAAAATATCCCAAATGCTATCAAACTACTTGCTCAAACTATTAAAGAATCCAATTCTTTACTTTTAGATATCCATGGTGGAGAGAGAATAAACTCCATACCCAAAAATGCTAAAGCTATAGTAGCAAGTAAATCTATGCCAAAAAGTACTTCTAAATATATCTCTATAGATAAAATAGAGTCCAAACCACAACATATCACACTACTTGATCAAAGAATAGTTGATTTTATCTACTCTTTTGCAAATGGAATAAGAGAGTACAACAAAGATCTAAATAGTGTAATAAGCTCTATAAATCTAGCACTTATTAAAACAGAGTTTGAAAATCTCACTATAGAACTAAGTGCTAGATCTATGGACAAAGCTGCACTAGAACTTATCAAAAACGAGACTATTACACTTTTGGAAAACTTTGGTTTTACTACAAGTAGTAGTGGCAAATATCTACCTTGGGAAGTTGAAGTTAGCCCACTACATGATATACTTCTTGATGAGTATAAAAAAACCTTTCCTAACTCCAAACTATATGCTATACATGCAGGACTAGAGTGTGCGGTACTAAAAGATAAATATCCTCATATTCAAATGGCATCTATTGGTCCAAATATTTACTATCCTCACTCTTTTGATGAGCATGTAGAAATAGAGTCTATCGATAAAGTTTTTCATTTATTAAAAACAACTATCAAAAGATTAGTTGAAGATTAACCAAAATTGTGTTAAAATAGTCCCTTATTTACACAAAGAGGCTTATTTATGACACATGAATTGTACTTGCAAAAAGTTTTACTTGCTTCCAAATGGGCTTATGCTTATTATGTACTTGATGAACCTATTGCTAGTGATGAAGAGTATGACAAACTATATAAAGAACTTTTATCATATGAAGAGTCAAATCCAAATCAAATATCACCCTCTTCTCCTACTCAAAGATTAGGTGGAGAGATACTTGATGGTTTTAAAAAGGCATCTCATTTATCAAAAATGTGGTCTCAAGAGGATGTTTTTAACTTTGATGAGCTTAAAGAGTGGGAAAAAAGAGCTGAAAAATCAAGTAGTTTTTTAGAGTTTTTTTGTGAACCAAAGTTTGATGGAGCTAGTTTAAATATCATCTATGAAAATGGCAAACTAAAACAAGCTATTACTAGAGGTGATGGGCAAGTTGGAGAAGATGTCACAAATAATATCCTTACAATTCACTCAATACCACTTGAAATACCATATTTAGAAACTATAGAAATTAGAGGTGAGATTGTTATCAAAAAAGATGACTTTGAACAAATCAATATCCAAAGAATAGCCAATAATGAAGCACCTTTTGCCAATCCACGTAATGCTGCTGCTGGGAGTTTGAGACAATTAGATCCTAAAATAACAGCAAAAAGAAAACTTTTCTTTTATCCATGGGGTGTGGGATATAACACCCTAAATCATAAATCTTTTTATGAGCAGATGGATTTTATAAGAGGACTTGGATTTTTAAACCCACCTATGACAAAACTATGTAGCACTATAGAAGAGGTAGAAGAGTTTTATAAGCAGATGGTAAAACAAAGAGATGATATAGCTATGATGCTTGATGGTATGGTTATCAAAATAGACTCAATAGCTACTTGTGAAGATCTTGGATATACTATCAAGCACCCTAGATGGTCGTGTGCATATAAGTTTGAAGCGGTAGAAAAAACCACTATCTTAAAAGATGTAATACTTCAAGTTGGTAGAACTGGTGTAGTTACTCCTGTAGCTGTAGTTGAAGCCGTAGATATAGATGGAGTGGTAGTTGAAAGAGCTACTTTACATAACTTTGATGAGATAAATAGACTTGATATTAAAATAGGTGATTATATTACTATTATAAGAAGTGGTGATGTTATACCAAAAATAATAAAAGTCTTTACAGATAGAAGAGATGGAAAACAACAAGAGATTATTAGACCTATAAACTGTCCTGATTGTGGCAAAGAGCTACTTGATGAGGGGATACTTCTAAAGTGTCAAAACCTAAGATGCCCTTCAAGAGTGGTAAACTCCATAATACACTTTGCTAGTAAAGGCGGTATGAATATAGATGGACTTGGTAATAAAATAGTAGAATTTCTTTATAAAGAGGGTAAAATATCTGATATATTGGATTTATACTCTTTAAAATATGAGGATTTAGAAGGCTTAGAAGGATTTAAAGATAAAAAAATAAACAATCTTTTAAATGCAATAAACTCTACTATAAATACTACTCCTTGTAGCAAGGTTATCAATGCTTTAGGTATAGAGCTTATAGGTGAAGTTGCAAGTAAAGAGATATGCAAAAGATTTGGATTGGATTTTATAAATGCTAGTTATGATGATCTGATATCAATCAATGGATTTGGTAATGAGATGGCAAATAGCATTTTAGAGTTTGTTAGAGTCAATAAAGATGAGATTTTGCAACTTTTTGATATAATAAAGCCAACAGTGGAAGTTGTAGCACAAAGAGGTGATTCTATTTTTAGTGGTAAGAGTGTAGTTATTACAGGAACTTTATCACAAAGTAGAGATATTATAAAAGCTATGCTAGAAAGCCATGGTGCCAAAGTAACATCAAGTGTATCTAAAAAAACAGATTTTTTAATATGTGGTGTGGATGCTGGAAGTAAACTAGATAAGGCTTTGGAACTTGGTGTGGAAGTAGTCGATGAACTAAGACTAAATGAGATGTTAAATTAAGGATTATTTATGAGATTTTTACTTATGGTTGTTGGATTTTTGATTTTGATGTTTGTTGGTACCTTTGAATTTTTATTTACACCTATAGGAAACCCTATAGTAGCTGGAATTATAGAGTCTAAAATAGTAAAAAATACAAAATTAAATGCAAAATTTCAAAATTTCAAACTATCATGGGGACAAATTGATACAACTTTAGTTATAGATTCAAATACTATAGTTTTAGCTGGAGAGTACAATCTTTTTGCAAAATCTTTTGATTTAACATATAAAGTAAACTTAGATGATATGAAATCCTTTTCAGCTCTTTTAAATAAAGAGATATATGGGAAATTAAACCTAAAAGGTGATATAAAAGGGGATCTTCAAACAACCAAGATAACTGGACTAAGTGATATAGCATCTAGTGATACAAACTTTGAAGTAGAGCTAAAAGAGTTGTATCCTTCACAAATAACTGCATCTATCCAAAATGCAAAACTTAGTGAGATATTGGCTATGATTGGTGAAAAACAATATGCAGATGCAACTATCAATATAGATACTCTAATAAAAGATTTTGATCCAAATAATCTTGATGGTTTAGTAAAAGCTGTACTTAGTAATGGTAAAGTAAATACGGCTCTTATTAAAAAAGAGTTTGATATAGATTTGCCAAATACCAATTTTACTCTACAAGCAGATGCACTTATGCAAGAAAACATTGAATATAATTTAGATTTTGACTCAAATTTAGCTAGAATATTCTCAAATGGACAAGTTAATCCAAAACTTTTGGCTGTAGATGCAAAATACAATATCAACATATCCGAACTTGGACTTTTTGCACCAATCATAAACTATCCATTAAAAGGTGCTATTAAAGCTAATGGTAGCATAAATGGAGATGAAAAGAGTATGGATGTAGTACTTAAATCAGATATAGCAAAAAGTGATACATTAATAAAACTCAATCTAAAAGACTTTGAAGCAAATACAATCAATGGCAAGATAATAAATCTTGACTCAAAAACACTTTTTTCTATGCTATCTTTACCTAGTTATATTGATTCTAAAATAGATATTGATTTACTTGTAAATAGTGCAAAACTTGGTAAACTTGATGGAAAAATCAAAACATTTATAAACAAAGCTAGTTTTGTAAACAAAACTATTAAAGATGAATTTGATATAGATCTACCTATAAATAATAAATTTGAAGCTATTATTAATACAGACTTAATACAAAATCTAGCAAAATCAAATATAGATTTTAAATCTACTATTGCTAACTTATCAACAAAAGAGTCCATAGTAAACCTAGAAGATATCTCTATAAAGAGTGATTATAGTTTAAATATAAGTGATTTGAATAATCTATATTTTATAACAAACCAAAAACTTATAGGATCTATGATAATCAATGGTGATATATACAAAAAAGATGAGTCTTTAAAAGTCAATGCAAACTCCAAAACACTAGGTGGTGAGTTTTTGATGAATATGATAAATGAAGATATTAAAGTAGATCTTAAATCTTTAGAGATAGGTCAAATATTAAAAATGCTTGATTATCAACATTTTTTCTTAGGTAAAATCAATGGGGATATAAACTACAATACCCTAAAAGAAAGTGGCAAAGTAAATGCTGATTTTGCTGGTGGGCATTTTGCAAAAAATAATCTTACAACTATAATAGCTGGACTTACAGGTATAGATATATTAAAAGAGACTTTTTCAAAAGCTACACTAAATAGTACAATTAATAAAAATATTATAAATACAAATCTTGATATGAGTTCTAGTGTTATAGATATAAAAACACAAAATGCACTACTAGATACCCAAAATCAAACAATAGATGCCTTACTTGAAATACAAGCTGCAAAATTACCACTTAAAGCAAAAATATCTGGAAAAACCAACTCTCCTAATATATCAGTTGAGGGGCAAGGTGCTATGGTAGAAAAGGCAAAAGAAAAAATCAACAAAGAGGTAGATAGAGCAATCAAAAAACATCTTGGAGATGAAGGAAAAAACTTATTAAAAGGACTTTTTAAATGATAAAACTTGGTATATTTGGTAATCCTGTAGAACACAGTAAATCACCACAAATGCAAAACAGTGCATTAAAATCTCTAGATTTAGATGGAGAATATGATAGGTATTTACTACTTGATGGAAGTAAAATCAAAGAAGAATTTTTAAATCTAAAACTAAATGGGGCAAATATCACAATACCTCACAAAGAAGAGGCTTATAAAAATGCTGATGAAGTAAGAGGGATAGCTAGTAAAATAGGAGCTGTTAATACTTATGTAAAAGAAAACGATAAAATCATAGGATACAACACAGATGCTCCAGGCTTTATGAAATCTATAGAAGAGTATGGAGAAATAACGCATGTATGTATCTTGGGTGCAGGCGGTACGGCTAGAGCATTGGCACTAGCATTTTTAGAAAATGGCACAGATGTAACAATCATCAACAGAACTAGAGTAGGAAGACTAGAGTTTTTTGAAGATCTTGGATGTAAATGTTATAGTCTAGAAGAGTTATATCTTATGCCTACAAGCAAATACCCATCTTGTGAGCTTATAGTAAATACAACAAGTGCTGGTTTAAATGATAACTTTTTGCCTATTCCTATTGTTATTTTAAAACAGATAATGAAACAAGCAACTTATGCGGTTGATTGTATATATGGGAAAGTAACTCCTTTTTTAAATATAGCAAAAGATCTAAATCTTACATATAAAGATGGTAAAGATATGTTACTTTTTCAAGGTGTACTAGCTTTGGAGCTTTTTTTAAGCAAGGAGTTGCCACAGTTTACTATTGAACAAATGAATAAATGCCTAGAATAATACTTTTTGTATTAATATTAGCTACTTTATCATTTGCCTATACAGATAAACGAATAGATGAGTTTAAGTCTTTTTTAAATTCACTTGATAAT
Organism: Aliarcobacter butzleri; assembly: GCA_012522985.1. Classification (GTDB taxonomy): domain Bacteria; phylum Campylobacterota; class Campylobacteria; order Campylobacterales; family Arcobacteraceae; genus UBA6211. The sequence continues at coordinate 805 of JAAYJJ010000137.1, read as the reverse complement.
AAAAACAGTATGGAAAAGATCAATATGGTGAATTTCTATTTTAACCAAATAGTTCAATCTTATGACTCTTATGAAAACAACACTGATGATATTTGGGATAGTGCTATTGATTTTATTATTCAAGGAAAAGGTGATTGTGAAGAGTTTGCTATAAGTAAATATGAAGTTCTAAAAAGAAAAGGAGTTGATAAAGATAGACTTTTTTTAATGGTTGTTAGTGAATATAGATGCGGGCAAACACCCTGTCATTTGGTAACTGCTTATTATGAACAAGATCAAAATCCACTTATTTTAGATAATCTTAGTTTTAGAATATTGCCATTAAATCAAAGAAGTGATCTTCAACCTATTATGATATTTAATGATAAGGAGTCTTTTTGGATAGATAAGGAAGGCAAAAAAACAACTATTGTAGATACTCCCTTCCCACAAAGAATACAAGAGCTAGAACAAAAACTTGATGCTCAATTAAAAAAATATCAAATTAAACTCAAATAGGCTAATATGGATAGTTTATTTATTTTTTCTATTATATTTTTTATTTTTTCTTTAATAACTTCTAAATATAAGCAAAAAAAACGATTTAGAATAGTATTAGATCTTTTATTGATGATAGTTTTTACAACTGTTTCTATAGCTTATTATATATCAAACTATTTTACAGGTAAAGGAATAAATGAAAGTGTTATAACTACACTTACATTAGGGCTTGATGGAGCTGGTTATGAAGAGTATTTCAACCTTATTTTTATCTCATTTTTTACCTTTTTAATACTTTTTATAATGGCATTTTTCTATTATAGAC
>JAAYJJ010000136.1 GCA_012522985.1 Aliarcobacter butzleri | reverse complement strand
ATATTGTTATGTCAAATAGTGCTAAAACTGCTATACAAGCTGAAGAAAATAGAGACTATTTTGATGAATTAAAAGGCTTAGAGCTTTTTGATGATAGTGATATAGCAGCTCCTATAGCATCTGGATCTTTTGGTTGTGATGCTATGATAGTTGTACCTTGTTCTATGAATACATTAGCAAAGTGTAGTGTAGGAATAGCTGATACTCTTATAACAAGAGCCTTTAGTGTAATGCTAAAAGAGAAAAAAAGAGTAATCCTAGCTCCAAGAGAGATGCCACTTTCTTCTATATCTTTGGAAAATATGCTAAAACTATCAAATTTAGGGGTTATTATAGCACCACCAATAGCAGGATACTATAGCAATCAACACTCTTTAGAGGATATGGAGAGGTTTTTTATAGGTAAGTGGTTTGATTTACTAGAAATAGAAAATGATTTATATAAAAGGTGGAAAGTTTAGTGAAAAAAGCTATTTATTGTGGCTCTTTTGATCCTATTACAAATGGCCATTTGGATATTATAAAAAGGGCTTTAAATGTTTTTGATGAAGTTATAATAGGTGTTGCAAAGTCCGAAACAAAAAACACTATGTTTTCTTTGGAAAAAAGAATATATTTAACAAAAGAGGCAACAAAAGAGCTAAATGTAGTTGTAAAACCATTTGATACTCTTTTGGTTGAGTTTGCCCAAAAAGAGGGAATTTTTACTATTATAAGGGGACTAAGAGCTATTAGTGATTTTGAATATGAGTTACAAATGGGATATGCAAACTCTAGTTTAGATAGTAAAATAGATACAATATATTTTATGCCAACACTACAAAATGCCTTTGTAAGCTCTACTGTTGTAAGAGAGATATTAAGATTTGGTGGTGATGTATCTCATCTTGTTCCAAAAAAGGTTTTAACATGTATATAGCAATAGAGGGTATTGATACTGCTGGTAAAACAACACAATTTGAGCTATTAAAACAAAGCTATCAAGAGGCTATCTTTACAAAAGAACCAGGGGGAACTACTTTGGGAGTCAAACTAAGAGCCATGGCTCTTGGTGGAGAGGCTAGTTCTAATATAGCTGAAATGTTTTTATTTTTGGCTGATAGAGCTGAACATATAGAACAAATCATAAAGCCAAATATCAATAAGCTTATTTTTAGTGATAGAAGCTTAATTTCTGGGATATCTTATGCAAAAGAGCTTCCTATGGAAGCTACTCTTGCACTAAACCTTATAGCCACTACCAATATCTTACCAGATAAGATAATCTTACTTGAGCTATCTAAAGAGGAGCTAATCTATAGATTAAGCCAAAAAGAAAATGACTCTATAGAATCAAGAGGAGTTGATTATCTAATAGATATTCAAAATAAAATGAAAAAAACAATAAAAAAACTTGCAATAAAGCATAGATTTATAGATGCAAGTTTAAATATAGATGAAATTCACAAAGAGATAAAGGATTTTATAAATGAGTAATATTCAAAGCCTAAGAGGAATGAAAGATATTATTGATGAAGATAGTAAACTATTTAGCTACTTTATAGAAAATGCCTCTAAAATAGCACAAAACTATGGTTTTTCATATATTTTAACACCACTTTTGGAAGAGACTGCACTTTTTAGAAGAAGTGTAGGAGAAAGCTCTGATATAGTAAATAAAGAGATGTATCAATTTATTGATAAAGGGCAAAATGATGTATGTTTGCGACCTGAAGGTACTGCTGGGGTTGTTAGATGTTTTATACAAAACAAGTTTGATAAAGCTGGTGTAAACAAAAAATGGTTCTATTATGGTCCAATGTTTAGGTATGAAAGACCTCAAAAAGGAAGACTTAGACAGTTTCATCAGTTTGGTGTAGAGTCTTTTGGTGAAAAAAGTGTTTATGAAGATGTAAATATGATTATGATGATAAAAGATATTTTTGATTTTTTTAAAATAGAATATAAACTCCTTATCAACTCTTTAGGTTGTGATGAGTGTATGCCACCATATAAACAAAATCTTGTAAACAAACTTGAAAACCTAAAAGAGAGCCTTTGTGGTGACTGTAATAGAAGAATTATAACCAATCCCATAAGAGTACTTGATTGTAAAATAGACTCTTGTAAAGAGCTTTTAAAAGATATGCCTAAAATCACTCACTCTTTATGCGATAGTTGTAATAAAGATTTTGAGTTATTAAAAGAGGTTTTAACACAAAATAATATATCATTTGAAATTGATTCCAACCTAGTAAGAGGACTTGATTATTATAACAAAACTGCTTTTGAGTTTGTAAGCACTCAAATAGGCTCTCAAAATGCTATGGCTGGTGGTGGAAGGTATGATAAACTAGTAGAATACCTAAATGGACGAGCTACTCCAGCAGTTGGCTTTGCTATAGGAATAGAGAGGATTTTGGAGCTTATAAAGTATCAAGAAAAAGATGAAGATATCTACTATTTTGGTACTATGCTTCAAGATGGAGTAGATTTGATAGTATCAAAGGCATATGATTTTAGAAAAAAACATAAAGCTATAGTAGAATATAGTCCAAAAAGCTTTATTAAGCACTTAAATAGTGCAGATAAGCAAGGAGCTAATATAGTTGTTTTAATCGGTGAAGATGAGATCAAAAATAGTACAGTTTTTATAAAAAACTTAAAAACAAAAGAAGAAAAATCTATATTATATAAGGAATTGTCTTGAATAAATATGGCATAAATTTTTGGGGTGATGATAACTTTATTATTGAAAATGGAGTTGTCAAAGTAAATCATGGTAATAAACCATCTCTTGTAGAGCTTACTACTAAGATTCGCGAAGATGGACATAAAGGTCCTTTATTACTTAGATTCCCACATATTACTCAAAAACAGATAGATAAACTTTTTAATACTTTTGAAAAGTCTATAAAAGAGAACAATTACAATGGAACATTTAATGCAGTTTTTCCTTTGAAGGTAAATCAGTTTCCTAACTTTTTATTCCCTTTAATAGAAAATGGTGAAAAATACAATTATGGTTTAGAAGCTGGTAGTAAAGCTGAACTTATTTTGGCAATGGCTTATAACAACGAAGATGCTCCTATAACAGTCAATGGTTTTAAGGATAAAGAGATGATAATATTGGGCTTTATAGCAAAGGCTATGGGCTATAATATCACTCTTACTATAGAAGGGCTAACAGAGCTTGAGACAATTATAGAAGTTTTTGAAGAGTACCAAATGGAAGCTCCAAATATTGGGCTAAGAGTAAGACTCCATAGTGGTGGAAGTGGACTATGGGCAAAAAGTGGTGGGATAGAGTCTAAATTTGGACTAAGCTCAACAGAGATATTAGAAGCTTTTGGTATGTTAAAAGATGTAAATATAGTAGATAAACTTACTATGATTCATTTTCATATAGGTTCAGCTATGAATACCATAGCACCTCTAAAAAAGGCTCTTAGAGAATCAGGTCATATCTATGCAGAACTTAAACAAATGGGTGCAACTCATCTAGAAAATATAAATATTGGTGGAGGACTTGCTATAGAGTACTCTCAGTTTGAACGAACTAGATTTTATTCTCTAGAAGAGTTTAGTAATGATGTTGTTTTTACTATGAACTATATAGCAAAACAAAAAGGTGTAAAAGAGCCAAATATATATACAGAATCTGGTAGATTTATAGCTGCTCCTACTACCGTTTTGATTACACCTGTGCTGGAACTTTTTTCTTCAGAGTATGATAAAGATAACCTCCAATTAAAAGAAACAAATCCACCACTTATTAAAGAGCTAAATGACTTATACAATGAAATGAAAGAAGATAATGCTTTAGAGTTTATGCACGATGCACTCGATCATCTTGAATCTGTACTTACACTTTTTGATCTAGGTTATATTGATCTTCAAGATAGAAGTAATGCAGAGATTTTAACACACCATATTACCAAAAAAGCTATACAGTTACTCTCTATTAAAGATTATACAGAACTTAAAAGAATACATGAAAAAGCTCAAGAAAAATATCTTTTAAATTTTTCAATCTTTCAATCTTTACCTGATTTTTGGGGTATAGGACAAGAGTTTCCTGTAATGCCAATAACACATCTTAATCAAAAACCAACAAGAAGTGCCTCACTTTGGGATATTACTTGTGATAGTGATGGTGAAATAGAGTTTGATAGTAAAAAACCTCTATATCTTCATGATGTTGATTTAGAAAAAGAGGAGTACTTTTTGGCATTTTTCTTAGTTGGAGCTTATCAAGATATCTTAGGTATGAGACATAACCTTTTTTCTCATCCAACAGAAGCTGATGTTGTATTTAAAGATAATAAAGCTCAAATAAAAAATCTTCTTGCTTCTCAAAAAATAGTTGATATTTTAGAAGATATAGATTATGATATTATAGATTTAAAAAGTAGATTAAAAAGCAAACTTCATAAACAAACTAAAATTTATAAGATGTTAGATAAGTTTATAAATGATACAACTTATCTTAAAACAACAAAGAGCTAAAATGCAAAAACTATCACTCTTAGAACTTATAAAAGAGGACTTTTCTTTACCTATAAAAAATGATCCTGCTTTTAGATCTAGGTTTGAACTTATTTTTAATTACCCTGGAATTTGGGCTATAGTAAACTATAGAGTAGCCAATTCCTTATATAAGAAAAATTTTAAAAAACTAGCTAGGTTTATCTCTGGACTTAGTCAGTTTTTTACAAATACTGATATCCACCCTGCTTGTACTATAGGAAGAAGAGTTTTTATAGATCATGCCTTTGGTGTGGTTATAGGTGAAACTGCTATTTTAGGCGATGATATACTTATATATCAAGGAGTTACTCTTGGTGGAGTAAGTTTAAGTCAAGGTAAACGTCATCCAACAATCTGCTCAAACGTTACCATAGGAGCTGGAGCTAAGGTTTTGGGCAATATTACTATAGAAGAAAATAGTAAAATAGGAGCTAACTCTGTAGTAATATCGGATGTTCCAAGTTGTTCTACTGCTGTTGGAGTACCTGCTAGGATTATTAAACATAAAGATTGTAAAATCTCTCCACTTGATCATGCTAATTTACCTGATATATCAAAAGAGATGTTTGGTTACTTACTAAAAAGAGTAGCTTTCCTAGAACATGCTCTAACAGATAGAGCTTGTATAGATATAAGTACAAAAGAGTCTGAACTTGATGATATATACAAAAACTTTATAGATGCAATGCAAAGTAAAGATCAAAAATAATGACTTTATTGGTAATATTTGGAGTATTAACAGGTTTTGTAAGTGGATTTTTTGGTATAGGTGGGGGAACTTTACTTATACCTTTGCTTTTATACTCTGGTTTTGTTATGAAAGAAGCTGTTAGTATCTCTGTAATGCAGATGGTTTTTAGCTCTATTTATGGTAGCTACCTTAATGCCAAACAAAATAAAAACCTACTAAAAAGTGGTATAGTTATAGGAATTGGTGGTTTTTTTGGTGGTTTGCTTAGTGGCTTTATAGTATCCAATGTCTCTAATGAGTTTTTGGAGTATAGTTTCTTAATTATTTTATTTTTTGCTATCTTTAGACTTCTAAAATCAAGCCCTATTGGTAGTGATAAATCTACACTAAACAATAAATTAATACTTTTTATTATCGGATTTTTTGTTGGGATTATTGCTATGAGTATAGGTGTTGGTGGATCTATAATGATTACTCCAATAGTATCTAGTTATCTTCATTTTCCACTTAAAGATGCAGCTAGTTTGGGCTTATTTTTTGTAGTTTTTAGTTCTGTTGCTGGTTTTGGATCACTAAGTTTTGCTGGAGAAATGCTCTATCTTGAAGGTGCTATTATAGGTATAAGTAGTCTTTTAGGTGTACTTTTGGGAGTAATTCTAAAATCAAAAACAAATGCTTCAAAATATAAAAAGATAGTTTTAGTTCTTTATATAGTTTTGGCACTTGCTATGGTAAATAGGATTCTTTTATAAAATTTTATGTTATAATAGCTAAAATTGTTTATTAGGATTTTTTATGAAATATTTACTCTCTTTGATTTTTGTGGTTTTATTCTTCTCTTCATGTGCTAATAAGATAAGCCAACCCTATATAGATAGCTCTTCTTTATGTACACAAAAAATAGCTAGTTTATATATAGATAATATTACAATAGAAAACAAGAATAGTAATCTTATTGTTAGAAAAGAAGATGTTTTAAATATTTTTGAAAGCTCTTTAAAAGATAGTGGCTGTTATCATATCTATAATCATACAGATGGTAAACAACTTTTGATGGAAGATACCTATCTACTTAATCTAAGAGTTATTATAGCTCAAGAAAATGAGACTATTAAAGATAGTTTTATAACAAAAGATAAAGAGGAAAAACAGATAGCTCTTTTTATCTTAAGTGCTTACAATGGCAAAAACTCGATTACCGTAAAATCAAGAAGTGAACTTTTGACTAGTTATACCAAAATAATAGGTATTGATACACAAGATGAGTTTAACCAAGATAAGAAAAAACTCCTAGAAGGAGCCTCTAAAAAGGCTATTTTAGATCTTACTTCTATGATACAAAAAGCAAATTATTGACTTTTGTTAAGCCAATGAATTGCTTTTTCAATAAACTCTTCAAAAGCTTGATTATATGAGTTAAGAGCCTCTTTAGGAGTGATAGAGTTAAGCTCCTTTTCTACTAAGAAGTTTTTGCTTGATATGAGATCTTTTGTTTTTTTATCTACAAGATTAAGAGTTATTTGAATTTTGACTTTAGAGTTATCTTCTTTTACTATTTGATAAAAATCATAAACTACCATCTCTAAAAGCAAATCACTTTTTATAGAGCTTATACTAGGAAGTGTAGTTATAAAAACATTTGCTTTATTTAGCTCAAAGACTACCCTACTTTCTATCTGTTTATATAAAGGCTCATCCCAAAAATTATTTACATAACTTTGATAAACTCCATCATCTTTGCTATATATTAAATCTTTATTATATATATAGCCTACCCCTGTTGGCTTTTTGACTTGAAGTATCTTATTTATAGTAGGATGTTCCTTAGCTATATTATAACTACTCTCCATAAGTCTAAAATTATTTTGCTCTTTTGTAACACTTTTATAAGAACATGCTCCAAATATCAATGTACAAAAAACCAAAGTTATTACTGTTTTCATTGTTTTTCTCCTGGTCCAAGCTCTTTAGTATTGGTTTTAAAAATAATATCAGATGGGCTATTTTGTAACTGTTTGATTAAAATATTTAATTCATCTATAACATTTTGAGAATTTT
>JAAYJJ010000135.1 GCA_012522985.1 Aliarcobacter butzleri | reverse complement strand
TTTGCTAAAGAGTTATTAAAAGCATACAAAGCACAAGCCCTTGCTCCATTGCCACAAAGTGGAGCAGTGCTTCCATCACTATTGTAAAACAACCACTCAAAATCAAGCTCACTTAGCTTACCACTAAACTCTTTTTTTGCTCTATCACTTAGCTTAGTATCTGGATAGATAGGAACCAAAACTATAAATCCATCAGCACCTACGCCGTTGTATCTATCGCAATATTTTATAGCCATTTTACTATAATCTTTTTTGATAAACGTATGTGTTATCAAAAAGTCATTACCACTTGCACTATACTTTTGTAAAGTCATAATCTCACCGCCATGTTTATTGATCACAAAGATTTAATAGCCCTTATAACTCTATCAACTTCATTTTGAAGATGTTTAAGATCTTTTGTATTATCTATTACAAAAGTAGCCATCTCTTTTTTCTTTGAGATATCTATTTGTGATTTTATCCTTTTTTGTGCTTCAATGTCACTTAAACCATCTCTTTGCATCACTCTTTTTAGTTGTTGTTCAGGTGAGGCATAGATTACTATAGAGTATGGGATATCATAATTTTTAGTTTCAAAAAAAAGTGGTATATCTATAAGATAGTATTGACAACTTTTTTCACTTAAATTTGCTTGTAGATATATCTCATCTTTTATAAGTGGATGAATAAACTCTTCAAGCCTTTTTTTGGCACTTTCATCACTAAAAACCAAACTCCCTAGCTTTTTTCTATCTATTTGTCCATTATCTAAAATATACTCTTTTCCAAATGTTTGACTTACAAAAGAGCTATTTTGACTTAAAATCTCTTTTGCTATTTTGTCTGCATCTATAATCAAAAATCCATATAATCTAAAAAGATTGCTAACTGTACTTTTGCCTGTACCTATGCCACCTGTTAAGGCTATAGCATATTGTAAACTATCTTTTTGCAATGTTAGTTAAACTTTTGTGGATATATGTTGGGTATGTAAAACAAGTTTTATGAAAATCACTATTATAATACTTCATACCATCAAGTAAATCTGATCTTTGTAAAATAACATCACTTACAGGGTGATATTTTTTGGATGCTAAAAGTGCCGTATATCCAGCAAAGCTATATGGCATAGCTATCCAAAAACTTTTACCAAGAAGAGTCAAATCCTCTTTTAGTTTTGCTTCATCATCATCAAAGTTTGCACTTAGTGTTACAAATATACCCGTACTATTTAGGATTTTATTTAGATGTGCTACAAAAAACTCATCAAAGCTATCATTTAGATTTATTACTACATCACACTCACTAAAACTTACATCTTCTATTTTTGATAGATATTCTACTTCAATCTTTTGTGAAGATAATATCTCTTTTAATCTTGTACTAGCATCTCCAATAACTACTACTTTTTTTGGATTGTATGAACTCATAAGAGGAACTAATGAGATCATTTCATCTAGTGCTACTGCTTTTATCATAACTTTACCTCTATATAAAATATTTTTGGATATAATACCTAAAAGAAATTTAAACTATAGAGGAGTTCTTATGTGTGCTGAAAAACTACAAAGACTTTTGATGGCTATTGTACTATTGGTAGCATTTTATCTTATGAGTATAGGATCTGTTTTTGGTATGGTTTTACAACTATTTGTTGTAGCTATGATTGTAGTGTGGGCTGTTACTGATTTTTGTCCTTCACTTTGGGCATTTGGCAAAATTTTTGGTAAATGTGGTAATAGTAAATGAGTAGTGTAAGTTACAAAGAAGCAGGTGTTGATATAGATGCAGGTAATAGTTTTGTTGATAATATCAAACCATATGTAAAATCTACTCATATTGCTGGAGTTTTAGGTGGAATTGGCTCTTTTGCTGGAGCTTTTGAACTACCAAAAGGGTATAAAGAACCAGTTATTCTAGCTGGAACTGATGGTGTTGGTACAAAACTAAAACTTGCTATTGATAGTGGCATATTTGATAGCGTTGGTATAGATCTTGTTGCTATGTGTTCAAATGATCTTATATGTAACTTTGGTGAACCGCTATTTTTCTTAGACTACTATGCTACAGGCAAACTTGAAGTAGATGAGGCTACACTTGTGATCAAAGGTATTGCTGAGGGTTGTATAAGAAGTGAGTGTGCATTGATTGGTGGTGAGACTGCTGAGATGCCAGGGATGTATAGTGAGGGTGATTTTGATCTTGCTGGATTTTGTGTAGGTATAGCAGAAAAAAGTGAACTAGATAGAACTCAAAAAGTAAAAGAAGGTGATATCTTAATAGCACTTCCTAGCTCAGGAGTACATTCAAATGGATTTTCTTTGGTTAGAAAAGTACTATTTGATAAAATGGGCAAAAAATTTGATGATGATTTTGAAGGTAAAAAGCTAATAGATGTATTACTAGAGCCTACTAGAATCTATGTAAAAGAGTTTAAACAAAACAAAGCTTACATCAACGCTCTAGCTCATATTACAGGTGGTGGAATAGTAGAAAACCTACCAAGAGTTCTACCAGATGGCTTAAAAGCAGTAGTTAAAAAAGATGATATAAAAGTTCTTCCTATTTTTAAACTTATATCTACTATGGTAGAAGAAAGTGAGATGTTTAGAGCATTTAATATGGGTGTAGGTATGGTTCTTGTAGTAGATCCATCAAATGTAGATACCATACTATCAAATACAGATGGATATATCATAGGTGATATCCAAAAAGGTGATAAAAAGGTAGAAATGATATGAGAAAACTACTTTTTGTATCACTTTTAGCATCATCTATGCTAAATGCTACGGTTATAGTTGATGAAATAAGTGACTCAAAAGAGCTTATGCCTGATATGATGAATGGGGCTTTTACTATAAGTAAAAAGTCCCAAAGTCCAGCTAAAATAGCAGACTCTTTTAAACAGTTAAATGAGCATATAAAAGAGTATAATTCAAAAGCTATTATATGTAAAGGTGGCAATAGTTCTATCTCTCCAGAGTACAAATACGATAAAGGAGTTCAAAGTCAAATAGGCTATGTAGGAACTATCTCATATAGTTGTGAATTTAAAAAGATAGAAAAGTTTAATGAAATCTTAGATTATAAGCTAAGTTCTGATGAAGCTATTACACTAAGTCCTATTAATTGGATAGTATCAAGCAAAAAAGAAGAAGAGACCAAAAAAGAGCTAGAGTATAATATCTATAAAAATAGTATCTCCAAAGCAAAAGAACTATCTCAAATCTTTAACAAATCATGTAAGGTTGATGAGCTTAACTTTGTAGATCAAGGATATGTACCTTATGGTGTGCAAAGAAATATGCTTAAATCCATGCCAATGGCTGCATCTATGGATAGTGTAAGTGGTTTTGAGCCTATTTTAAGTGAGCAAAGCATTGGTAAAAAAGCTGTACTTATCATCAAATGTGACTAACTTAAGTTATTAGCGTTAAGTGTTAAGAATTAAGGGATAAGAAGTAAAAAGTGACCCTAATA
>JAAYJJ010000134.1 GCA_012522985.1 Aliarcobacter butzleri | reverse complement strand
ACATCATATAAACAAACAAGTTTTTCTTACTCTATGATGCAAGATATTATTAAAAAAACAATAGATCCAAAATGGCAAATTATCTATATTAAAACAGAAAATAAAGATAATTTTAACTCTCATATTTTTGAACTAAATATAAATTTAGAAGATCCTAGCTATTTATTTGAGCTAATAGATAATATAAATGAACTTCCATATAGTATAAGTATAGTTCATCCTATTAAAATGGTTAAAAACCCTCAAACGAAGCTAATAGATATCAAAATATATTTAAGCTTCAATCAAACAACTCAACACTAAAAGGAGAAAATAAGATGTTTAAGAAAATAGTTTTAGGGCTTGTAATATCACTTAATTTGCTTCTAGCAAAACAAATAGTGGTACTTCAAACTACCCAAGGTGATATAGAAATAGAGCTAAAAGAAGATATTGCACCAAAAGCATGTGAAAACTTTGTAACTCATATAAACAATGGCTATTATGATGGGATAATCTTCCATAGAGTTATCAAAAACTTTATGATCCAAGGTGGAGATCCAACAGGTAGCGGTATGGGTGGAGAGTCTATTTGGGGTGAGCCTTTTGAAGATGAATTTTCACCTAAGGCTATCTTTGATAAAGCTGGAATTGTAGCTATGGCAAATGCTGGTACAAATACAAATGGAAGTCAGTTTTTTATTACAACTGTACCTACTCCTCATCTAAATGGATATCATACTATTTTTGGATATGTTATAAATGGTATGGATGTAGTTAAAAAAATAGAAAATATAGAGACAACTGGTAGATATGGCGGTGATAGACCTAAACAGACTCAACAGATTATAAAGGCTTATGTTAAAAATAGTCAATAATCAATAGTCGATAGTTTTTAGTGCTAAGTACTAAGTGTTCAGTGTTAAGATTTAGGAGTTTTTTTGGAAGTGACATTTCAATGTCACCAATTTTTGGAAGTGAGGATTCATCCTCACCAGTTCAAAAAAGCTTATTTATCATAGTTTTTAGGAAGTGACATTTCAATGTCACCCTTACTTAAATAATATATCTTTGAATATTATACTTTTTAATGGGTGAGGATGAATCCTCACTTCCTAAAATACCTTAGAAATAAAGTTTTATTTTTTGGAAGTAAGGTTTTTTCACAGAAAGTGCTAGGCACAGCTCAAAGAGAGTGCCAAAGCACAAGAACCTTACCGATTTATAAAGCTTTAAAAATTATGGATTTTAATCTAATAAATTCTTAAAAATCTTCTCATAAGCAATATCCAAAGAGTGCATTCCATCAAAAAAGTCTTCATTGGTTAAATTGTAATTATGAGGATTAAATGAACCTACAATTTTTATATTATTTTGTTTAGAAAAATTTATTATATATTCTTCAGCTTGATTAATAATTTTATATTTTTCATTTTGCATTAAAATATCATAAGTGATTGGATTATAAGGAGTTAAGTAAAAATATATATTTACATTATTCTCTAATAAATATTTTATTAGGTTTTCAAATAACTCAATATTAAATAGTTTTTTATAGTTTTCTAAAGAATAGACATTACCTTGAGTATAAGATTTTGCAACTTTTTCAACTTCTTTAAAATCTGGAAATCTACTTTTATATGGATAATAGATTGAGCCATCAGGCATTCTTAAGTTATCATCAACTTCAATGTTATCAGCAATATAGAATATTTCTTTTTTTGAAAAATCTTTTAAATTTTTTTTAAAATATTCTATAGATATAAAATATAAAAAATTATTTCTTGT
>JAAYJJ010000133.1 GCA_012522985.1 Aliarcobacter butzleri | reverse complement strand
TTTGTAATAGGTGTTTTGGATTTTTTTTGTGGTAAAGAATTATACCATTTTACCTATTCGAAAAGGCTTTTTTTAAATTTGATTTAGCTTAAATTGTGGGTTGTTTATGGCAATTTGCAAGTGGCTCGATAGTTATATTTTTAGCTGAGATAATCTTGCTATCCTATTTTGTGTTGAGGGATGTGTACTAAATAGTTCTTTAAAGCTTATATCTTTACTAGTAAATGGATTTATAATAAACATATGTGCTGTTTCTTGAGTTGCTTCCCTTAACTCACCTTTTTTTGCATAATTTTCCAGTTTTTGTAAAGCACTTTGTAGATAAATAGGCGTCCCAACAAGCCTTGCTGCTGCTTCATCTGCTGCAAACTCTCTACTTCTGCTTATAGTCATCTGTATAATCATAGCTGCTATTGGTAAAACTATAGCAATTAAAATCATCATAATTGCATTATTACCACCTCTTTGGTTGTTACTTCCGAAAACTGCTCCAAACTTTAGCATATTTGCTATAGCTGCTATTGCCCCAGCTATAGTAGCTACAACACTACTAGTTAATATATCATAATGCCTTATATGCCCCAATTCATGAGCTATAACTGATTTTATTTCATTTTCATCCAATAATTCTATTAAACCTTGAGTTACAGCTACTACTGCATTGTGTGGATTTCTTCCTGTAGCAAAAGCATTTGGTATATTTTGAGGTATAATATATACTTTTGGCATAGGTAAATTTGCCCTATAAGCAAGAGAGGCAACTATATTATATAAATAATCCCTACTATTTGTTACTTCTATTGCTTGATAGTGTTTAAGTATATGTTTATCAGAGTAATAATAAGCATAAAAATTCATAGCCCCTACTAACAATAAAGCCAATAATACACCATCCGCACCACCCAAATAACCACCAATAGAAACAAGTAGTAAACTAAGTATAACCAAAAGAATAGTTGTTTTTACTATCTCCATGATAAACCTCTATTATATTTATTTTTATTAATATAATATATTATTGTTTATTCTCTTCTTAGCAAACAATACTAACAACTAGCCTTAAGCCTTTTTACCTCTGCACCTATATCATCTTGCCTCATAAAATGCTCCCCTATCAAAAAAGCATCAGCACCAGCAGCACTCAATCTTTGGATAATATCTGGTGAATCAACACCACTTTCAGCTACTATAATCTTACCATTTGGTATCATAGGAATCAACTTTTCACATAGAGTCATATCCATCTCAAATGTCTCTAAACTTCTATGATTTATACCTATAATATGAGCTCCTGCATACATAGCTTTTTTAAGATCTTCTGTATCATGAATCTCTACTAAAACATCAAGTCCTACATATAAAGCATATTCATATAGCTCTTTTAGCTCTTTGCTTGATAGTGCCTTTGCTATAAGCAATATAAAATCAGCTCCATAAACAAGTGCTTCAATAATCTGATATTTATCTATAATAAAATCTTTCCTAAGCAAAGGAGTTGGAACATATCTTCTTATTTGTGTAAGATACTCTAGATTTCCTTGAAAATAGTGTGGTTCAGTTAAAACAGATATTGCATCTGCACCATTTTTGCTATATATATCAGCTATCATAAGTGGATCAAAATCCTCTCTTATTACGCCTTTGCTTGGACTTGCTTTTTTGACTTCTGCTATTATTTTGATTTTATCTTCTTTTGTACTAGTAAGTACGCTTCTTACATCTCTTGGAGGAAAAGGGTTATAAGCTAGACTTCTTCCTAACCAATCAAGGCTATATTCTACTTTTTTCTTCTCCAAATCCTCTTTTGTTCTTAATATAATTTCATCTAAAATCATTATTTATTATGCTCCTTTATTATTTGCCAATGCAATCTTATCTCTTCATGCTCTAAGCCTATATCATCGACTACTTTTTTCATTATCTCATATGCTTTTTTATACTCTTTTGTTTTATAATACCCCCAAGCTAAAGAATCCATATATGCGTAATTATCAGGATCTTGTAATAAAGCTTTTTGTACTAGTAAAATACCCTCTTTATAATCTATATCAAAATCTATCAATAAATATCCAAGATAATTTTGATAGTTATGATTTGTTGAAGTTTGTAAAACAGTTTTTAGTTTTTGGATAACACTATTAAGAACTTCATGTTTATTTGTACTTGATTCAAACTCAAACATAGCAAGTTGAGCTAAAATATCAAGCTCTTTTGTTTGTTCATAAAGTTTATTAAAATAAAACAACATTTTCTCTTTATTTTTTGCAACTTCATATAACTCTATAAACTTTAAACTTTGATATTCATTGTCTGGTAAAGAGCTCACAAATTCTATTGCTACATCTATATTTTTAAGTTTTAACATCTCTATAATAATATTTAATGTCTCATATGCCTCTTGTGTTTGATGTAAAACCATTTTAAATTCATAATTTCTTTTTAGGGTTTTTATCATACCATCTACATCATTTAATACCATATAATATGTATATATTCTTTCACATATCATTATATTACAACCATATCTTGTAATATACTCATCCAAAAGTTCTATAGCTTCATTGTGTTTTTTATAATAGTTAAATAATATATCAGAAAGAACAATAGTAAGTCCTATATTATTTCTCTCTTTTTTCTGTAAAGGCTCTAAAATCTCATAAGCTTTATCATAATCTTGATTTAAAATATACATATTTGCTAATAACATCTGGTTTTGTGTACTAGGGTCTTTTTGATTTAACTCTTTTGCTACTTTTAGCCCCTCTATTGCTTGATGAGAGTTTAAAAGACTTAAAGCATAAATAAATTCATATTTTTGTGCCTCTTGGGGAAAGTTTTTTTGCAAATCACCCTTAATAAGATCTGTAACCAGAGCAAACTGATGGTTAAAAATAGCCAATTCTATACTTTTTTCTAAATATTCAAACTTTTTTGTAGCCTTATATAAAGAATAAAACATCTCAAAAGAGGATTTATAATCTCCTTGAGTCATAGCTTCTAATGCAAACATTATTGCCATATCTTCATTTTGTTTATATTGTCTATTTGTATCTATTTGGGTAGTTTGTTTCGCACAAGAAACAAATAAAAATAGTAGTAAAAAAACTAATATAATATTTTTATAGCTGGACACTCTTTTTGTACCTCTGTAATGTTATCTTTAAAATAGTCCCAAAATGGAAAGCTTCTACACTGTGTAGGTC
>JAAYJJ010000015.1 GCA_012522985.1 Aliarcobacter butzleri | reverse complement strand
GCTCTATTGGACCTATGGCTAGGATTAGACCTGATAGTGTAGTGGATTCATCTCATATAGGCAACTTTGTGGAGATCAAAAAATCAAATCTTTTTGATGTAAAAGCTGGACACCTTAGCTATATAGGTGATAGTATAATAGATAGCGGTACAAACATAGGTGCAGGAACTATTACATGCAACTATGATGGAGTAGCTAAGTATCAAACAATCATAGGTAAAAATGTCTTTATAGGAAGTGATACACAGCTAGTAGCTCCACTTAATATCCCAGATAATGTAATAATTGCAGCAGGTTCAACAGTAACCAAAAATCCAAAAGAGGGTGATTTGGTACTTACAAGAGTTAAGCAAGAGTCGATTTCAGGCTTTTTTCATAGATTTTTTGCAAAAAAGGCAAAAAAATGAAAATATTAGAAAATAAAAATATCCTACTAGCAGTAACTTCAAGTATAGCAATATATAAAAGTTGTGAACTTGTAAGGCTTTTTGTAAAATCTGGAGCAAATGTAAGAGTAGTGATGAGTGAAGATGCTAAGAGGTTTATAACTCCGCTTACTTTTGAAGCTTTGACAAATCAAAAAGTTTTAGATAGTAGTAGCGAGAGTTGGGAAAGTGATTATAACCATATATCTATAGGCAAGTGGGCTGATCTTTTCATCATAGCTCCAGCAACAGCAAATACTATAAATAAACTAAGCCAAGGTATAGCAGATAACCTAATCACACAAATAGCTTTAGCTTATCCAAGAGTTAAGCTTATAGCTCCTAGTGCAAATACAAATATGATACAAAATCCTTTTACACAAGCAAGTTTGAAGATGCTAAAACTTTGTAATTTTGAAGTTATAGCTACTCAAAGCAAAGAGTTAGCTTGTAAAGATATAGGTGATGGGGCTATGGCTGATCCACAAACTATCTATGATGTAGCAGTTTCTAAGCTTTTAGAAGATGAGTATTGGAAGTATAGAAAAGTAGTAGTAAGTAGTGGGGGAGTTAGAGAAAAGATAGATGATGTAAGATATATTTCCAACTTTTCTAGTGGTAAAATGGGAGTAGCTTTAGCAAAGGCACTATATTATAAGGGTGCAGATGTTTGTTTGGTTAAAACATCTAGTGTTAATGAATATATACCTCAAGGTATCCATATGATTGAGGTTGAAAATAGTGTAGAGATGATGGAATACCTAAAAGAGTCTATTAGTGTAGCAAAAAAGGGAGTTTTAACAAAAACTACTATTATGGATATGACAAAACAAGAGCTTATAGAAAAAAAACCATATTTTTTTAGTGTTGCAGCGGTGAGTGATTTTGTACCAAAGTTTCCACAAAGTGGTAAGATCAAAAAAGATACTTTAGGAGATAGCTGGAATCTTGTGCTAGAAAAAAATATAGATATATTATCAAGCTTAAACAAAGAGGGTACCTATACTATAGGATTTAAAGCTGAACTTGATAGTGTAAATGCACAACAAAATGCAAAAAATATGCTTATAAATAAAAATCTTGATGGAGTATGCTTAAATACTCTAAAAGATAGTAGTAGTTTTGGGACTAACTCAAATAGTATAGAGCTTATTTTAAAGGATAAAAGCTACAATTTTAGTGGAGATAAGCTAGATCTATCTTTAGAGCTTATAGAGATGTTGGCTAAGGAGTTTGATGAGTAAAATAGTAGAAAATCAACTTCCAAAGCATATTGCTATTATTATGGATGGCAATGGAAGATGGGCAAAAGATAGAGGACTCAAAAGAACTGCTGGGCATGAAGAAGGAGCCAAAATAGTAAGAGCTATTACAGAACACTGTACAAAAATAGGTATAAAATACCTTACTCTTTATGCTTTTAGTACAGAAAACTGGAACAGACCCAAGCTTGAAGTTGATTTTTTGATGAGGTTGCTTGAGAGATATCTAAAATCTGAACTTGATACCTATCTAAAAAACAATATTAGATTTAAAGCAATAGGGGATATTGAAAAGTTTAGCAAAAACTTACAAGAAACTATACAATATGTAGAAGATAAAACATCAAATTGTAGTGGACTTACACAAACTCTAGCACTAAACTATGGTTCACAAGATGAGATAAGTAGAGCAGTAAACAAAGCACTAAAAGTAGGTGAAGAGATCACTCCACAAATAATAGAAAAATATCTTGATAGTGCATATGCACCAAATGTGGATT
Source organism: Aliarcobacter butzleri (assembly GCA_012522985.1). Classification (GTDB taxonomy): domain Bacteria; phylum Campylobacterota; class Campylobacteria; order Campylobacterales; family Arcobacteraceae; genus UBA6211. The sequence continues at coordinate 1,242 of JAAYJJ010000015.1, read as the reverse complement.
TGGTTATAAGAACAAGTGGAGAGGTAAGAATATCCAACTTTTTACTATGGCAAAGTGCTTATGCGGAGTACTTTTTTACCAAAACTCTATGGCCAGACTTTGATATATATGAGCTAGATGATATAATAAGTGATTTTTCAAAAAGGGAGAGAAGGTTTGGTGGAGTTTAGTATCAAAGAGTTTATCTTTGATAAGAAAATTATATCTATATTTTTGCTAGTAGCAGCTTTTATTTTAGCTAAAGTAGGCTTTTGCTTAGATGGGATTTTATTTATCACTCTTTGCTATATGTTGATCTTATTAAGTGCTATTGATTATAGATATAAGGCTGTGCCTGATTATTTACTTATAATAGTTTTGATAATATCTCCTTTTTTAGCAGATAATCTAATAGAGTTTTTTAAAAACTCAGCTATGTTTGCTGGGTTTTTTGTGATATTGAATATCTTTGTAACATATTATATCCAAAATATCAAATCATACCTTACAAAAGATGAAACACTAAAAGAGCAAGTAGCCCTTGGTGAGGGTGATATACCTATTTTTGCTATGATTGGTGGACTTTTAGGAGTACAAATGGGTTTTTATGCTATTATGCTAGGAAGCATGATAGCTCTTATTCATAGTATATATAATAGATTAAAATATGAAAGGGAGACACCCTTTATACCCTATCTGGTGATGGGATTTTGGATACTTTTTTTATTTGGTGATTATTTTAGTATTGAGTGGTTGATAAAATGAGTAAATTAAGACAATATCTTTTTTCGCAATTAACGGCTAGTTTTTTTCAAATATTTTTTATACTTTTTGCAATAACATCTATTATTTATCTTATTAGAATAGCCTCACTAACTTCTATAATAGAAGTAAGCTTTTTGGAACTTATAACACTTTATTTATATTCAGTTCCTAGTATTTTGCTTTATACTCTACCTATAGTCTTTTTTGTAGCTTTATCTTTGACTATTAGTAATTTATCCAATGAGTATGAAACTATTGTAATTACAAGTTTTGGATTAAGTCCATATAAGATTTTAAAGATATTTTTACCAATAACTCTTTTACTTGTTGTAACACTACTTATTGTGGCTTTGGGTTTAATCCCAAAAACCAAAGATTTATCAAAAGTATTTATAGAAAATAAAAAAAGTGAAGCAAAACTCAACATAAAAGCATCAGAAAATGGACAAAAATTTGGTGATTATTTTAGTATTGAGTGGTTGATAAAATGAGTATATT
>JAAYJJ010000132.1 GCA_012522985.1 Aliarcobacter butzleri | reverse complement strand
TACTTCTTAAGCTGAATAGCTATATTTAAAAACTCATCACTAGTAGTAATAGCCTTAGAGTTTGCCTCAAATGCTCTTTGAAAAACCATTAAGTTTACTAAACTATCTCCTAGTTCTGCATTACTCATCTCTAAAACACCACTATTTATGGTATTTAGCTTATCTGCATATACAGGCTCACCGCTCTTTGCTGTTTTGGCATAGAGATTGTCTCCTAAGTGGTTTAATCCATTTAGATTGTTAAAATAGACTGTTGTTAGCTTACCTATTACAAAAGAGTGATCTCCTTGTCTCATCATAATCACACCATTTACCACTTCAGGTGTACCAAATCCGTTGTCACTTAAATTTAGATTATTAAGATTTAGTTGTACCTTATCTACAGCCAATGTATCTGCTTTTGATAGATCTAGGATACTTTCTATTCTTAAAAACTCTGCTCCAGCATTTTGTATAGCATCTTTTAGAGCATTTTCTACTGCTTTAAGTGCTACTTCACCACTTCCTTTTTGAGCTGAGTCTTCATAAATATTATATTCACTATTATTGATTTTTGCTCCAAAAACCTTAAACTCCTCCCCAGGAACCAAAGAGTTAATAGTAAGTTTACCGCTATTATCAACACTAGCACTTAAACCTTTGATAGATGAGATTTGATCTGCAAATTTTTTCATTGTAGTTTGCGGATCTGTATCAAATGATTGTCTAATAGTATAAGCTCCTATTTGTATCCATATATTATCCTCACTACTTGTAAGCTTGGTAGCATAATCACTAAAAGAAACAGTGTTTCTTTGGTTAGTTGGATCTTCATTATTTATAGGGATCAAAGAGATACCCTCTTCTTGTCCATTGATCATAATAGTTACATTGTCTATTTTCTCGCCATTAATCAAAGAGTCTATTTTCAAAAGCCCTTGTGTATCAAAATATGCTTTTACCCTACCTGAATCGTTGATATGCTCTAAAAACTCATTTAGTGTTGTTTGTGCATCACTTACAAATGGTTGTGTAGTTATCTCTCCATTGATTGATATCTCTATAGTATCAGTTGGATCAACTAGTTTTGATTTCATATCATCTATATCTATCCCATCTACCTTTACACTATCTAGATTATTTTTACCATTTATTATCTGACTAAGTTCGGAGTTTAGCTCTGATAACCTTTGTCTATAGATAGTAGCAATATATTCAATATCATTTATTTTTGCACTAGCACTTTTATAACCATCTCCACTTTGCATTGGATCATCTGATACTGCTGTTTGTAAATAGTTTGTTGCTCTAGCATTGTATGTTTTAACCTCATCATTTTCTATAATAGTTTGTGAAGCTAAATACTTATCAAACATAGATGAAAACTGTGTATAGTTTGCACTTGTACTATTGATATCATATGTATTTGTAACTACTCCCATTACATTAAAGCCATTTGCTGTTTGAAGTGTTCCATCAAGCCCCATACGAAAATCCCCAGCTCTTGAATAGACTGTTTCATTTTTGTCATTTTGAACTACAAAAAAGCCTTTTCCATCTATTGCAATATCATATGGATTTCCTGTAGCTTTGATACTTCCTTGAGCAAAGCTTTTTTCTACTGCTGATATAGTAGAACCTTTACCACCAGCATTTTTTTGATACATCATATCAGCAAAAGAGACACTATCAGCTTTAAATCCCACTGTATTAACATTGGAAATATTATTTGACTCAACATCAAGTGCTTTTTGAAAAGAGTTAAGTCCAGCAATACCGTTGTATAATGCTCCTATCATAATATAGCCTTTATATTTTTGTTATTCTTGTTATATTGTTGAAGTTTACATACTCTTGTTCTGATGAGATAATAAACTCTCCATTATCACTATCATAGCCAAGTACTCTACCAACACTTAGCATAATATCCCCATCTACAGACTCAATAGAGTTTACATAAAACTCTTTTATCATACCATTTTCACCAAACTCACCATTTTCTACTATATGCCCTATTAAGTTAGCAGATTGTGCTAAGGCTCCTTGAGCAAAAGAGTGTTGCAAAGCTTTCATAGTCTCTATAGTTTGTAAGTTTGTCTCTATAGCACTCATTTGCATTTGTGATTGAAGCATACTTTGAGTATCCATTGGTTTAGTTGGATCTTGCATTTGAAGCTCTGTTAGCATTAACTTTAAAAAATCATTGTTTGTAAGCTTATCATTTGCTACTGAAGATGTATATGAGTTACCATATCTATCTGTATTGGATTGAACTTGAACACTATCTATTGCCATATTAACTCCTTAATTAAGTCCTTCTTCAAAGAAATATCTAACTACATTGTCCGAATCCATAGCATCTTGGACTCTAACTGCTAGTTTTTCATCCATTACTATGATATCGCCTGTACCTACTATTCTTTTATTGACATAGATATCACCACCAGCTCCAGCAAGTTTATCTAGTGCTACGATATCCCCTTCACTCAAACTCAAAAACTCTTTTACACTAATATGGCAACTTCCAAGCATAACATCAACTACTATTTCAGTATCAACCAAAACATCATAATCTCTATCGCTTATTTCCATATCTATATCCAAAAAGTTTTATTTTGATAAATTATATCACAATCCTATTAAGAATGCAAATTAAAAAAACAATTATAGAAAAAAATTTAAAATATTTATAAAGATTGGCTTAGATGAAAATAAAAAGTTTGTAGATTTTATCTATATAATAGTATCAAGAGCCTCTACCATAGAGTTTACTTTAGCTTCAATATTACCATCAAAATTACCCAAATCACTTGCTATTACTACACCACCAGCAGTGACATTTGGATCTTCATTTAACAATATAAAAGGCTCTAGTTGAAGTTCACTTTTAAGTACTACATAATCTTTTGGATTAAGATGTATAGTTACTCTTGAAGCTGTTTTAATCTTGGATAAAATATTGTTTATTGTCTCTTTTGCTATTTTTGATGAGTTTTCACCTACTTCTATAGAGATTATTTTTTTAGCTATTGATATAGATGTTTTTAAAAGCTTAGATTCCAAAGCAAATGCAGCTTGTTCAAAAAATGAGGCATATTGTTTTAGTTCTTTTATAGCATTGACTACTTGCTTATCTAGCTCTTTAGAGCCTACCCCATTTGATTCTATATTTTCAAGCTTTTGTTTGATATTAACAAGCTCTTGCATAATCTCTTTTATATCTCCACCTTGTTGATTAAGTATATGTGTTTCAAACTGTGGTTGTAGTGTTTTAGTAGGTAATACTCGTTCAAAATTTGGCTCTTCTTGAGATGTTGTAGTATTATTAACAAATGATCCTAGCATATATGGTAAAACTTGTTCATCTTTTTGTTTTACTATTTTTGCTCCTGTTGTTACGTTGTTAATAGTCATTATACTTCCATTCCTCTATCTATAACACCCTCTTCTATCATCTTTTGAGCAATATCTAACATCTTTCTTTGAGCTGCTTCTATATCTTTGATTTTAACTTTTATTAACATTTCAGACTCTTCTAAAAATCTATCTTTTGCTCTTTGACTCATAGCTGATGTTATCTTATCTATATCATCTTCTGTTGCATTTTTCATAGCAACAGCAACATCAGACATATCTACATTTTGTAAGATTTTTTGTAGATATTCTACATCAAGGTTGATTAGATCTTCAAAAACAAACATATTTTCTTTTATTTTTTGAGACAAAGCACTATCAACACCCTCTATATTTTTGAGTATGTCTTGAGCTTTTGGTCCCATACGGTTAAGCATATCAGCTACAACTTTTACTCCACCAACATCAACTATAGATGATAAAAGTGATTCTAATTTCTTTTCTAAAACCACTGACATAGTTCTTACAACATCTGGTGAAACATCTTTTATAGTAGCCATTTGCATGGTTACCTTTACTTTGGTCTCTTCATCTAAAGAGCTTAGTACCTCAGCAGCATTGGTGGGCTCCATATGTGACAAAATCACCGCCATAGTTTGAGGTGACTCATCTTTGATAAAGTCTGCTAATTGCTTTGGATTGATGGCATTAAGGTATGTAAAAGATTGAGATGCCATATGCATCTTAGATAATTTTGCCATAATCTTCTCAGCCTCTTCTTTGCCTAAAGTTTTATATAAAATATCCTTAGCATAATCAAACCCACCAGTATTTATAAATCCACTTGATCTAGTAAGTACATGAAACTCATTTAAAATAGCCAAAGAGACCTCTTTATCAACTGTTCTTATTGTTGATATTGCTGTAGAAATCCTTTCAACTAGTTCACGTGGTAAATGTTGAAAAATCTTAATAGTTGCATCTTCTCCAATCAAAACACAAAAGTTTGCAACTTTTTCTAGCATACTCATACCTTTGATTACTTCAGATTCATTTACCATCACCTACTCCTTGACCTAGATGAACCTTCTGATTCATTTAACAATAAAGATATCATATTTGCTATCTCTTGAGGTTTACTATGAATTTGTTTATCTAAATCTTCTATTAAGACCTCATATTTAGCAGCTGATTCTTCATCTAAACCTCTTAGGTTGTTCATAATTTGACTTTTTACTTTAGCTTTTAATCTTTTGTGAGCACTATTTTGATCAAACTCCTCTTCAAAGTTATAATCATCCAAATCACTATCCCCACCTAAAGAAGATCCTCCATGAGCTTTGGAGCCACTTCTACTATTGGAGGCTCCTGCACCTCCAGCTAAAACTACTACTTCATGATTTGCAATAAACTTTTTATAAAAAACAAAAAGCACAATAGCTGCTATAATGTATTGGATATACTCTCCAAACTCTTTGAGTACACTTTTTGTCATAGCAACGGTATCCACCCCACTACCACTATCTACCAAAGAGCCATCTTCACTTATAGCCCCAGATTTTGCAACTACAAATCTAAAATCTTTTATAGATACATTGTCCCCTCTTTTATCACTATAGCCTATAGCATCTTGGACTATAGACTTTACTTTCTCCATAAACTCATCTTTATTGATATCTTCGTCCAATATAGCTGAATCAAAAGTAACAGCGGCATTGATTCTTTTGATAGTACCAAAACTATTATCTTTTTTACTTACTACTTTTTTACTAATCTCAAAATTTGTTGTAGTTTGAGACTCTTCGCTTGAACTCATAGCCCCACTATTTCCACCAGCTTGTAGGTTTGGATCTTCTATATTACTTTGAATCCCAGGGACTCCACCTACTTCATTTGGTAAACTTTGTGATTGAGTTACGCTTTCACTTGTTTGCTGACTTCTTATAGTTCCTTCTGGATCAAAAATCTCTTCATGGCTTTCAAACTTGGTATAATCAAGATCTACACTAACTCTAGCAACTACCCTACCTAAGCCAACAAAAGGCTCTAATAGTGAGATAACCTTATCTTCATAATCATTTTCTATCTTTTTTCTATAATCTGATTGTATCTTTAGTAGTTGATTTTCTTCATCATTAGAAGACTTTTCCAACAATGCCCCATCTTGATCTATTAAGTTGATATTTTCTGGATGTAGATCTGTTACAGCTGAGGCTATAAAGTTTTTGATACCATCAACTTGCTTTTGAGATAGATACATACCACTTCTTAGGGTCAAAACCGCTGATGCACTTGGTAGGACTTTTTTTTCAGTAAATATAGTCTGTTTTGGTAGGGCTATTTTTACACTAGCTCTAGATACACCACTAAGTGACTCTAAAGACCTTCCTAGCTCACCTTCTAAGGCTCTTAGGTATTTGATCTGGTTTTCAAAGTTGGTAGTCCCTAGTGAGGACTTTTCAAATATCTCCCATCCACTATGGGTTGAACTTCCTGAATCACTAGTAATAAGCTTGATTTTAGCAATATTTATAAAATCTTTACTTGTTTTGATAGTAAGATCATTACCACTTCCTACTATTGCAAAAGGGATATTTGAGCCTTCTAGCTCACTACTTGCTAACATTACTTGACTTTTAGTAAGATTGGTTGCTACTGTAAAGTTAAGCTTTTCACTTTCAGCTTTAAAGCTAGAGTAGATCAAAAGTCCTATCAAAAATACAAAAAGAATAGAAAATCCACCTATTATTACTGCTCTTTGTGCAGCGTTTAGGTTATTGAAAAACTTTAGAAGTTGATCCATCAATTTTTACCTGAAGCATCTATAACAGAACGAAATAGAGCTGAATCTTTTTTGATTGCTGCTTGTATTGCTTGAAACATCATATTATTTTTTGCCATTTCACTCATTTCTCTATCAAGACTTACATTATTGCCATCATTTTGAACTTGTAGATTTTCAACTTCATATACTTTTCCTTGTGATGAGGAAGTAGTACCACTTGGTGTTATATGATTTTGATGAGTAAGTTTCATATCTAGAGTGTTTTTTTGGATTTTTGAAAGCTCATTGGAAAAACTTAAATCCTTTGTTTTATATCCAGGAGTATCGCGATTAGCTATGTTGCTTGATATAATATTTTGCCTACTAGCTCTATAACTTAGATTATTAAATAGTTCATCACTAACATAACTTGCCTTCACTAAACTTCCTTCAATTACGTTGGTCTTCCAACTTTATCAACCAAACTTTCACCAAGCTGACTAATACCCTCTATGACCTTTTGAGCCTGTCCCATTCTTCTATGAGCATCTATTAAAGCAATCATAGAAGTAACCCCATTTACATTTGACTTTTCTAAAGCTCCTTGAATAACAAACCCCTCATTTACAAAAAGAGTATCCACCAAAAGCTCATCTTTAGCTATATAGTTATTATCTCCTAGTTTTTCTAGATTTGTCATAGGACTCTTTACTATACCAAGCTCTAAAGCTATAGTATCATTGTCTTCAAGTAAAATAGCTTCATTATCTGTATTTAAAACTTCATATCCATTTTTACTAACAAGCACCCCATCAAGGTTATGAAAAGTACCATCTCTTGTATAGACTATATCTCCTTGATCATCTCTAAGTTTAAAAAAAGTATCTTTATTTTTTAAAGCAAAATCCAAATTATTTCCCGTGGAAATTATAGCTCCTGTTGATTCATCTATATAGTTATCATTTATTTTAGGCATTGTATTTGTTATACTATCTATAGCAGTTGGTTTAAAGCCCTTTTTAGCTGCTTCTTGTAAATAGTTATTAAAAGTCCCTTCCGCAACCCCTTCTTGTTTATAAGCTGTTGTATTTACATTTGCTAGATTATGCGAAATCTTATCTATTCTATTAAACTGATTTATCATTGAAGCTGATAACTGATGAACTGCTTTATTCATAATTTACCCTTTATTGAACTCTGCTATTAATGCCTCTAAATCATCTCCGCCTACTACATCGTTGTTTACATCGCCATGTATATGTTTTGCTACGGCTACTTCTTTGTGGCTACCATCATCTTCAAAAAGATTGTTTAAGTATCTTGATAGTTTTCTAATAACAGCCATAACTCTTTCTATTTTTTGTCTATTGATATCATGAAATTGCATAAGTTCCATAGCCTCAAAAAGCTGCATATTTTCAGCATCTATTTTTGAGTTTATAAGCCCTATATTACCCTTTAGCTCTAGTGCTGCTTGGTGATTACTTCTAAATACATCAATATTTGGAAATTTTGATGACAATGCCTCCATTAAAGCTACTTGTTTATTTAAAAATTCATCAAGCTTTTTTGACTCTTGTTGTATATAATTATTCTCATCAAGAATAAAACTCAACACATCAAAAATCCTAGTAGCTTTTTCTTCACTATCATGTGCTACTTCACTAAGCTGATTTATAGGCTTATGGTCATTTGTTACAGGATATGGTATAACTCCCTCTTCTAGTTTTTTAGAAGCCCAATCACTAGCCACTTTTTCTATCTCTGCATCACTGCTAGAGGCAACTGCTTTGGATTCTATATTGTTTTGTGATAAAGATTCATCTCCTTTAACCCCTTCAATAGTTGCTAATAGTGCTTCTATATCATCATTTGATACTTCCGAACTCAAATCATCATCTACATTAGGTGAAGCTTCATTAATCAAACTCTCTATCTCATCAGTGCTTAATGTTTGTGAACTCTTCTCTTCTACTAGCTCATCACTCTCTTTATCGCCACTATCATCAAGATCTATACCATTCATCAAAGCTTCAATCTCTTCTTGACTCATACTCATATCTAAACCCTTTTAAAGTATAACACTATTTTTTCATAACCCCATCAAGTTTTTCTTTTAAAACTTCAGCACTAAATGGCTTAACTATATAGTTATTAACTCCAGCTTTTAAAGCCGTCACAACTTCAGCTTTTCCACCTTCTGTTGTAATCATAATTATAGGAGTTTTGGTGTGATTTCCACCACCTCTTATCTTTTGAACTAATTCTAGCCCATTCATATTTGGCATGTTCCAATCTGTAAGAACAAGATCATATCGTCCCTCTTCTAGTAGCTTCCAAGCTTTGATACCATCTTCTGCTTCATCAAAATCGTTTTTACTAAATCCCAATTGCATTACGACATTACCAATTATTCTTCTCATAGTAGAGCTATCATCGACAATTAAAATCTTCATTATTAACTACCTTTGTTTTTAAAAACTTCTAGGCTATTATATTAAAAAGCATTTAAAGTTTACCTTAATTTTACATAAAAGAACTACT